>CALKXC010000300.1 GCA_938004025.1 uncultured Leucothrix sp.
CGCTGCTCTGCGTCTTGCTTGCGTTTATCCTTACGATTTGCAGGCTTATCTTCTTCATTTACAGCATTTCGAGCTTGCTCTCTGGTTTTTATCCATTGAGAGTAGTCATCTAAATCACCATCAAAGGGCTTTGCAACTCCCTCATCCACCATTACATACTCATCAGTAACAGTTTTCAGTAGGTGACGATCATGCGAAACAATAACCATCGCGCCTTCAAAAGCTTGTAAGGCCATACTTAAGGCATGGCGCATGTCTAAGTCTAAATGATTAGTAGGCTCATCAAGAAGCAATAAATTTGGTCTTTGATAAACGGTTAAAGCCAACACTAGCCTTGCCTTTTCACCACCAGAAAATGGCGCAACTGCTTCATCGACTCGCTCCCCTTGAAAACCAAATCCACCCAGGTAATTTCTTAAATCCTGCTCACGGGCTTCTTTATCGAGTTTGCGCATATGTGCTAGCGGCGACTGATCAATATGCAATTGCTCAATTTGGTGCTGAGCAAAGTAGCCGATATGTAAGTCTTGGGCCATCCAAAGCTCACCAGCCATTGCCGGTAGCTCACCGGCTAAACACTTAATTAGAGTCGACTTACCGGCGCCATTTGCACCAATCAAGCCAATACGCTGGCCCGGCATCAATTGCAGGTCAACATTGTTGATAATAGCGGTGTCGCCGTAACCAATCGACGCTTCGGTAAGGTTAAACAAGCGATCGGGCAATTTACGAGGTGGAAAGAAGTTAAATTTAAACGGAGAATGGATATGTGCTTGAGCAACTAGCTCCATACGCTCCAACGCTTTCAATCGACTCTGTGCCTGACGGGCTTTAGTCGCCTGAGCTCGAAAACGATCGACATACTTTCTGATGTGTGCAACTTCTCGCTGCTGTCGCTCATAGGTACTTTGCTGCTGTGCTAAGCGCTCAGCTCTTAAACGCTCAAATGCTGAATAGTTGCCGCTGTATAAAGTTGCCTTATTGTGTTCGACGTGACAGATATGGCTGGTGACTGCGTCAAGAAACTCCCGGTCATGAGAGATCAAAATCAAGGTGCCGGGATATTGAATCAGCCACTGTTGTAACCAAATTACAGCATCCAAATCTAAATGATTAGTTGGCTCATCTAGAAGCAAAAGATCGGAACGACACATCAAAGCTTGCGCGAGGTTAAGCCGCATACGCCAACCGCCTGAAAAGCTGTTGACTGGCAGTGCAAGCTGTTCGTTTTTAAAACCGAGACCTTGAAGCAGTGCAGCCGCACGATTTTCAGTAGTATAGCCATCGATCGCTTCAAGCTGGCTGAGCAGCTGCGCTAAGTGCTCACCTTCTGCTTCTTTCATTTGCACTTGTAATGATGCGAATTCAGCATCACCCAACAAAGCATACTCAAGCGCTGTTTGCTGACTATCGGAGGTGTGTTGGGCAACGTGTGCCATCACCCAATTGGGCGGCATGCTAAACTGACCGGCCTCCAACGATAGCTCCCCCCGAATTAAAGCAAACAGAGAGGATTTACCAGTGCCATTAGCGCCGGTTAAACCAATTTTTTGTCCGGGGTGAATGCTAAAGCTGCTGTCACCAATCAGCTCGCGACCACCACGTCGCATCGATATGTCAGAAAATACCAGCATTAGATAGACATTATCTCGGCGCGATAAAAACGCAACTCTTCAATCGAATCAACAATGTCATCCATCGCTAGATGTGAGCCTTTTTTCTTAAACTTAGAGGCCACGCCTGGCTTCCACCGGTTGGCCAACTCTTTAAGCGTACTAACGTCCAAATTACGATAATGAAAGTAATCTTCTAGCTCAGGCATGCAACGCGCCATAAAACGACGATCCTGACAGATGCTGTTACCAGCCATTGGCGACTTCCCTTTATCGACATACTGACTAAGGAAAGCAATGGTCTCCGCTTCAGCCTGAGCCTCGGTGTAGGTACTCGTGCGCACACGTTCAGTCAAACCTGAACCACCGTGTTGCTTAGTATTCCAATCGTCCATGCCCGCTATAATTTCATCCGACTGATGAATGGCTATCATGGGTCCTTTTGCGAGTATATTTAGATCTTTGTCAGTCACGATGGTCGCAATCTCAATGATGAGATCATTAACAGTATCAAGCCCTGTCATTTCCAGATCAATCCAGATTAAATTATTGTTGTCTACAGTCATGGTTTATACTTTCTTCTCAATTAGAATTTAGGACACTCTTTAACAATGCCTTTCTTCACGCTGATTTTTATTCTAGCAGTAATTGCCGCTATCGGCACCCAGCTGTGGCTATCCATTCGTCAATCAAAACACGTTGCTGAGCACCGTCCAGCGGTGCCTTCAGAGTTTTCAGAATCAATCACTTTAGAGGAGCACCAAAAGGCTGCTGATTATACACAGGCTAAAGGTGGTTTTGGTCGCAAAGAGCTTATTATTAGCACTGTTTTGTTGCTGTTTTGGACTCTTGGCGGTGGCTTAGCATGGCTAGATAGCCTTTGGGGTAACGCAGGTTTGAGCGAACTCTACAAAGGAACTGCCGTTATACTAAGTTTCATGCTGATTTCTAGCCTGATTGATATCCCTTCTTCGCTATATCGCACTTTTGTTATTGAAGAAAAGTTTGGCTTTAACAAATTAACCATCAAAACTTACCTAGTTGATTTAGTGAAAGGCACCCTGCTTTCTATCGTCATCGGCGTGCCGTTAATCATGCTGGTGTTGTGGTTGATGAATACGGCCGGCTCTTTATGGTGGGTTTATGCTTGGTTAGCAATTACAGCCTTTTCAATCATCATGATGTGGGCGTACCCAAAGTTTATTGCTCCAATATTTAACAAATTTACGCCTTTAGAAGAAGGTGAAGTGCTCAATAGGATCACCACTTTGCTTGAGCGAAACGGCTTTAGCTCAAACGGTGTGTTTATGATGGATGGCTCAAAGCGCTCTAGTCACGGTAATGCGTATTTCACAGGCTTTGGCAAAACCAAGCGCATTGTCTTTTTCGACACCTTACTTAAGCAACTCACTCCCACACAGATCGAAGCAGTGCTTGCCCACGAGTTAGGTCACTTCAAACATAAACATGTACTGAAGGGAATGGTGGTCTCAATGACCATGACTTTGGTCGGTTTTGGGGTACTGGCTTACCTCATGCAACAAGCATGGTTTTACACTCAACTTGGCGTAAATAATCAGACAACTTACATGGCGTTGTTGCTATTTATGCTCGTTAGTCCTGTATTTACTTTTTTTATCGGACCCATAATGTCATGGTGGTCACGCAAGCATGAATTTGAAGCTGATGCTTTTGCAGCAAAAGAATCAAGTGCTGAGGAACTCATCAGTGCACTTGTAGGTCTATACAAAAAGAACGCTGGCACATTAACGCCAGACCCAATGTATTCAGCTTTCTACGATTCACACCCACCAGCCTCGATACGTATTGCCCATTTGAGAAGGCAGTAACCCTACCCTAGGGTTCGATTAAGAGCGATTGCAGCTGGTGGAATTCAACAATTGGGAGAGACAAATGTTAAGAACACCACTAGCGATCGCTTTACTTATCTTCGCCGGCAATAGTTTTGCTGCGGGCGATGCCAGCAAAGGCGAAACGCTATTTTCTAATGCAAAGTGCTTAATCTGCCATGGAACTGAAGCTTATACTGCACCCGATCGAATAATTAATGATTTGACTGCGCTTGAGGAGCAAGTTAGATTCTGCGACACAAGGCTCAATGCAAACTGGTTTGATGAGGATATTCATGACGTTGTCGCCTATTTAAACCAACAATACTACAAGTTTCCAACCCCCGAATAATGGCGAACCTAATGCATAATTCATCCGCTACATGAGCAGTACTACTGCTCAAGAAGAAAATAAAGGTACCGGCCGAGTCATTACTCGGTTTGGTGCTGAACTGCTCATTCAATGTACTGATAAAACCTCTCTTCGCTGTACAACAAAACGTAAGCTAGACAATGCAGCTTGTGGCGACTGGGTTGATTGGCAACGCAATCAGACCGGCACCGCTAGAATTGACAAGATTCATCCCCGAAAAAATGCTCTCACCCGCCTCACCTATCGAGGTAGGGCTAATACTATTGCTGCTAATATAGACCAACTCATAATCGTGAGCTCATGGCTACCTGAGCCGTTTTGGGACTTAGTGGATCGCTACCTCATCGCTGCTGAAATGTTATCTGCTGAAGCGGTAATTGTGATCAACAAGCAAGACCTTGCAGAGCAATATGCAACTGAAGCTGATTGGGAAGCATTAGCTGAGTATGAAGCAATCGGGTATACCGTTTTGCATATGAATACAAAAGACAACACCGGCACCGAAGCATTAAGACAGCACATGCGCGGTAAAACTAATATTTTGCTTGGCCGGTCTGGCGTCGGTAAATCGTCGATCGCTAATAGAATCATGCCAGATGCCAGCATATTGACTGCGGATATTTCTGATTCAGGCGAGGGCCGCCATACTACAACGACAGCAACCCTGTATGATTTAGGCGAGGAAGTTTATCTAATGGATTCACCAGGAGTGCGTGACTACGCCCCTGATAATCTAGATGCTATTAAACTAGCCAATGGCTATCGTGAATTTAAACCTTTCATGAATGATTGTCACTTTAGTAACTGCACTCACAATCATGAACCTAAGTGTAGTGTTCGCAGCGCGGCAGAGTCTGGAAGCATCTCTTCGAACAGATACCAACGATATCTGGACGCCCTGAACAATTTGTAATCTTCTTTTATTGATAGGCCTAACGCTAAATGCGATGATAGTCGCCGGACTTAATATAAAAATACGGTGCTAAATGCCAACCTCTCGGATTGTTTTACTTTGCTTAAGCCTGCTTTTGAGCACACACGCTAATGCCTACTCGGCAGACGAACGTGCGGATTTCGAAGCAGTTTACTCCCAATTAAAAGCGGGAAAAACGACCGATATCAGTCGATTTAAATCGCACATACTTTATCCGTATCTCGAATACGAGCAGCTTACACAGAATATCTCTGATGTATCGACACAAACAATGGAAAGCTACATTGCTCGATATACAGACTCCCCGTTAAGCAAACAACTGAAGACTCACTTAATCAAGCGTTTCAACGACGAAGGCCAGTGGGATAAAACATTCCTGCAGTTTGGTGATGAGCCCGATACGATAAAAGCACGGTGCCTGCATCTAGAAGCCCGCATTCAACTCGGCGAAGGCAAAACTGCCTTAAACAAAGCTAAATCAATATGGATGTCAGGTAGAGATCGACCCAGTGAATGCGACGCGCTTTTTGCCATTTTAAAAAAACAAGGCTTCATCAATCGCGATGACCACTGGGAGCGTATTAGCCTAGCAATCGACAGAGGTGCAACCAGCCTTGCTAAAAGCCTCTCTCAACAACTTAGCCGCAGCGATAGAAACTTAACTAAAGTCTGGATTAGTGCACGCAGAAAACCTGAAAAAGCACTTCAAAGTAAAACGCTAAACAAAGACAATGCCAAAACGCGTGATGTCGCTGCCTACGCGATAAAAAGGATCGCCCGCAAAGATACTGATAAAGCACGAACGGCTTACCGAAAAGCGCTAAGAACCTATAAATTTCCAACCTCGCAACAAGCGGAAATCAATCGTTACATTGCGATTAGAGATGCGCTTGATCATGAGCCTCATGCGCTGAACAGCCTATCTGCGGTACCAGAAGAATTTCAGGACCTGCAAACTAAAGAATGGATTGTTCGACTGGCTGTTAGACAAGGCAACTGGAAAAAGGCACTGGGTGCCGTTAACTCCATGTCTGCCGATGAACAAGACTCCAGTAAATGGAAATACTGGAAAGCACGCAGCCTAGAAGCAGAAAAACAAACCGCTCAAGCAAAAGAGCTTTATCAATCACTGACAGAGAATGCTTCTTTCTATGGGTTTCTCGCAGCAGATCATTTAAATCAGCCCTATACGATGCTTGAGCATCGTCATCCTAACCTTAGTCAAATAACACCCAAGCTGTCAGCAAGCCTCGGAGTACAGCGTGCTCTTGAACTGCTCGCAATGGACATGAAAGCGAAAGGCCGAGCGGAATGGTTTAATGCACTTGATGCTAAAAATAAAAACCAGATGCTTGCCGCAACCAAACTCGCACAGGATAACGGCTTTTACTTTACCTCAATTCTCACCCTGTCAAAGGCAAAAGCTTGGAATCAAGTTGAGCTGCGCTTCCCAATGGCCTATGAACCGTTAGTTCGCGATGAAGCAAACCAACAAGACGTCCCCCCTGCGCTAATTTACGGTGTCATCAGACGTGAAAGTGCTTTTGATCCTGATATAGTCTCCAGCGCTAAGGCTCAAGGGTTGATGCAACTTATTCCTCCTACTGCAAAGCAAGTGGCGAGAGGTCTCAAGCTAAAGCCACTTAGCCGCAAGCAAGTGTTTGTCCCTGAGACTAATATCAAACTGGGTACCGCTTATCTTAAAACCTTGTTAGAACGCTTCAATCAGAACTACGCTTTAGCAACAGCCTCCTACAACGCAGGCCCACATCGTATGCCTAAATGGGCACCAGATTATCCGTTAGAAGCCGCCCGTTGGGTTGAGAGCATTCCATTCAATGAAACGAGAAATTATGTTCAAGCAGTATTAGGCTATATGACGATTTACGAATACAAACTCAATGGTGGCAACGAATCTCAAGTGACCCGTATCAGTCGCCGGCTGAGCCCAATCAAACCAAGCTATGATCGCTAAAGGATACCCCATACAACATCGCACTAAACAGCGTTTTTATCGTTCACCTAAGCGACAGCAAGGTGCTGCGTTACTTATTGCGCTGGTTATTATGACGATTGCAGTAGGTATTTCGGCAAACATGATGTTTCGCCAACAGTTACACACAAAGCTAGCAAGTAATATCAGCAACCTTGAGCAGGCTTATCCCTATGCAACTGCACTTGAAGACTTCTCAAGAACCGTGCTTGCAAGAGACTTTGAAGACGAACCGGGCACTGATAATTTAACTGAAGCTTGGGCTACGGAGTTGCCACCTATTCCAATACCCGGTGGAACCATGACTGGTCGTCTTTATGACCTGCAAGCCAAGTTAAATCTGAATAACTTATACCCTCCTGAGAAACCCATTGAGGAAGAAACTGAGGAGCAGGCAACGGCGGCTGAAGGTGAAGGTCAGGGTGAAGCAGAACCGCTTACAGCGGAAGAAATTAGACTGCGTAAAGATCAGAATCGATATATATACGCTCAGCTAAGAACTATACGCCTACTTGAAACCATTGATCCTGATGAAGAATTAGGCCCTGCAGCAAACTTTGCCGATACGGTGCAAGACTGGATAGATGAAGACACCAATACCAGCCCAGGTGGTGCTGAGTCTGACTACTATCAATCGCAGGACCCGGGATATAACACCGCCAACAGCTTCCTTGTCAGCGACACTGAATTACGCCTACTAAAAGACGTCGATACTGAAACCTTCAAGCTGCTTAGAAAGTATTTTACCGCTTTGCCGGAATACGCTGAGATTAATGTCAATACCGCCCCTATTGAGGTGATACAGTCATTAGGATTTACACCAGAACAAGCCGAAAATATCGTTTCCGTCAGGGATGAAGAACCGTTTGAAAGCATGGAAAGCTTTCTATCACTGGCAGTAGTCAGCGAAGCAACACAAGCCCCAGAAGGTGAACAGCCAGCAGTGTACGAAGAGTATATTTCGGTTACTTCAAAATACTTCCTACTTCAAGGCGAGATAAACATAGGCACCGCCCGCCTGTATTTGAATAGTATTTTGCATCGAAACGATGGTAAAGTTGCGGTAGTTTCTAGGGATTTCAGCAATCAACAAGTCGAACAAATCAAAGAGCCAGAAGAATAATGCAACTGCTCATCATTAAACTCACATCACCGGACGCCACTCCTTTATTTGCAGGGCTTACCAGCAAAAAAGCAGAGTCCAGTTTTGTCCCTTGCGAATGGGAAGATATACGAAAATACCAGCGTGGTAGTAAAGTCGTTCTGTTAATTCCTGACAGCGAAGTTTCCCTCGCTGAAACGAAAATCCCGAGCAAAAACAAAAAACAAATGCTCCAAGCGATTCCTTTTGCACTTGAAGATACTCTCGCAGAAGACATTGATGATTTACATTTCAGCGCGTACAGAGAAAATGATGATGCCAATGTCAAAGTCGCCGTCATCAATCGTGACCGTCTAAGCTTTTGGATTGACCTGTTAAAAGAAAAAGACATCACTGTTCATTACATACTCCCCTCTCTGTTTGGCCTGACCATTGCTGAGACCGGCTGGTCAGTTGATATCGGCGAAGAAGAAGCCCAAGTAAGACAAGGTCCACATAATGGATTTGCCAGCAGCCTCGATGTTTTAGACTTTTTATTGCCCCAGGCGATTGAAGAGCACGAGCCAGAAGCACTTTATGTTAGTGGTGACAGCCTGCGAGTCACACGTATTTTGCAGAACCAGGACATCGACATTCGTGCGGGTACTTCCTCATTTTTAGTGAATAGCGATAGTTTAGAACCCGCTTTAGAGTTGAATCTGCTGAACAACTTTAGCCGTGGCGAAAGCGCACTTAAAAACATCAACTGGTCTCCCTGGAAGCCAGTCGCTGTCATTGGCAGTTTACTGCTGGCGACTTGGGTAGGAATGTTTATGTGGCAGAACAATCAAGCACGTGCACAGCTAGAAAAGATTGAATCTCAAATTACTTCAGTTTACCGGTCAGCAATTCCAGGGGGAAAACAGACGGATGCTGACGCTCAGCTCTCGTCAATGACGAGCACATTATCGCAGTTGCAAGGTAATCTAAATGCGGCAAGCGTTTCCCCATTACCCACAATTGCCAGACTTGCGCCACTGCTTAAACAATTCAACAAAATGTCTATTAAAGAGCTAGGTTTCAAAAGAAACAAGCTACAGGTCAAAGTAGAAACACCAAACTTGAGCATGCTAGATCAATTTAAACAGGCAGCAGCCACTAGCCAGCTTGAGGTAACGATTGGCTCATCTAAAACCACTGCGGATAATGTTGAGTCCACCTTAGTGGTTCAGGAGGCGATATGAAACAGTGGTTTATGATGCTGAGCTCGCGCGAGAAAACAATTGTTAGTATCGCTGCCGTCCTTATTCCTCTACTGCTCATCTGGCTTCTGATACTGCAACCCATGCTAAATGAAAGAGCCGCGTTGAGTGACCAGATAAAAGACCGTACCGAAATTTTGGCAAAAGTACGCTTACAAAATAATCAGATAAAGATGCTGCAAACTTCGGGTAAGCGAAATACCCAAGTTAGCCGTGGTAACCACCAACAAAAAGTGGAGAGCGCCCTCAGAACTTGGCGTTTACGACCCAATCTTGGCGTAATGAGTGCTCCGAATACTCGAACGGTCAAACTGAATCTTCGTGATGCAGAAGCCGACAACATCATGCGTTTCTTGTTTGACGTTGAAACCAAGTATGGCTTTGCAGTTAAAGAAGCGTCTTTAAAGCCGACAAAAGACATTGGTAAAGCCAATGCTTCACTAACATTGGAGGCGCAATGAGAACCTTTAAGCTTATTCTCCTAGGCTTAGTAACCTTTGCTATTACGGCTTTATGGCTAACACCGGCAGCCTTTGTCGCACCTTATATTGAACGTGCCGCTCCTAATGTAATAATCACCAATGCATCCGGTACGATTTGGAATGGCGAAGCAACATCTGTTCAAGCTAATAACTTTGAACTTGGTGCTGTGGACTGGAAACTGCGGCCGCTGAAAAGTTTATTATCCCTATCGTTAGTCACTGATTTAACCGTAGAAGGTAACGAGCTAAATGCCAGCGGCAACGTCGCTTATGGGCTTGATCAAAGTATTAAATTGAACACCGTTAAATTTGATGCGGACGCGGGAATGATCAAACGCTTTCAACCGCAAGTAGGCCTTACAGGCACCTTTGAAGGACTAATTGATAACGCCGAAATACAAAAAGGAGGCTTTCCCGTTGTAAATGGCGTAATTAATTTAGTACAGGGTGGCGTAATCTTTCCAAGAGTTGAGCCGGGCAACTATCGTGCCGATGTCAAGTCAGAAGATAACGCTTTAGTCGCGGAAATTAGCTCAGTCGATTCTCCGCTCAGCCTAGAAGGCAAAGCAAGTATCAATAATGCTTGGCAATATCAATCTGACATCATTGCTAAAGCCAGCCCAGGCTTAAACCCTATGATAATGAATCTGTTAAGGCCTGTGGCTGGTAATAATCCTGGTCCTGATGGCAGCCTTCGAATTAACCGTAAGGGGCAAATTGCTCCTTTACAGCTTTACTAGCAAAGCACTACTTATCTACGATTCATATATCCCTGAACCATATTGATCATTCGAACATTGCTCATGTTGACTGCAATGTCGAATGAATCAAGACCATCACCCGTTTTAAAATGAGGTGGTGCACCTTTAGCCATCAAGTAATTCGCTACTTGAGGTCGATTAAACCTCACTGCATGATGCAGTGGAATCCAGTTATTACGGGTGCGAGCATTAATATTTGCGCCGTTATTCAGCAAAAAAATCACAACCGATAAATGTCCACGGGAAGCAGCCATGTGAAGCGCCGTTTCACTGTCGGAGTTTCTATGATTTACATTCACACGCTCTTTAACGAGGCGCTGAACTGTTCTAATATCTCCACTCAAACTAGCTGAAAAGAGTTCTTCTGGTGAAGGCTTAGCTGTAGGCTGGGCTGAATTAGTACTTAGGCTCGCCAATTGAATTCTTCCTGAATTATCGGCCGCAAGTGCGTTAATTGAAGTTAAAAACAAAAAAGCTGCTGACACAGCAGCCAACAAAACTGAGGTTTTCACGGGGGTATAGTTGTATTTCATCGTATCATCTCCTGAACCGATGCATGAGAACGACGACAATGGAAATCATCGTTCAATGGTAAACTTGCCATTGAGCAGTTACCTTATAGTAGTATTTAAAAACTTGAGTTTCCTAATTCAGATTTATTTTGACTGACACTTATACAAAACTGAACGAAAAACAAGGCATTCATGTTTGATGGGGGTAGCAATTTGCCTCAAACATTGGCCTATTAAATACAACCGCTTATCAAATGTCTAGCAATTAGGTATAACTAATGTTTATTTAATACACTTAACGGCAGCTGAACGTAATAAACTCTATAACTATAGATTATATCGGTTGCTATAAGTTCTCATTTTGCTTAAAAGCACCTCAAACCACTTAAAAATAGTCGCTAAATTAAGGAAATAGGCGCTCAAACCGAGCAATTACTCTTTACAGCATTACATAATAATTCTAGTTTTTTAGCTGAAAGTTCTATTTCTAGTCCTCTTTTCCCCGCACTCACAAAAATAGTGTCAAACTCAAAAGCCGATTCATCAATGATCGTTGGCAATCGTTTCTTTTGCCCCAGCGGACTGATCCCACCTAAAATATAGCCCGTTGTGTTTTGTGCGATTCGAGCGTCTGCCATTGCCGCTTTTTTTGCACCTAGTGAAGAAGCAGCCGCTTTTAAATTTAGCTGACCAGAAACAGGTACGACTGCTACGGCCAAGTTTTTACTTTCTCCATTCAGTGCGATTAACAAGGTTTTAAACACACGACTAGTCTCAGCGCCCATCGCTTCAGCAGCTTCTTCACCGTAGGCTTGAACAGCAGGATCATGCTCGTACTGATGAATTTTAAATTCAATTTTCTCACGTTCAGCATGCTTAATCGCAGGGGTCATACACTCTCCTAATTACCTAATTCCTGATAAACTGACAACATGATAACGCAACTTGACGGTTTTCTCCTGACCCGACAATGGCGAGATACCGTCAGTGGTATTGAGCTCAGCTTCTGGATTAGCACGGCTGATGGTCCGGTTCGAATAGTCGTGGAGAATGAACAGGCCATTTGCTTCACCAAACATAGTACCGAATTAGCTTTATCGAAAAATGTGACGCGTAAATCGTTGCCTCTTAAAAATCTTGATGGTGAAGCGGTAGACGCACTCTACTTCAAGCAACAACGTGACCTTACCTCCCTGCGTGAGCAACTAGCCTATGACAAATCACAGCTTTATGAATCAGAAGTTAAACCAACAGAACGTTATCTCATGGAGCGCTTCATTACTGCATCGATGACAGTTAGAGGCGAGCTTATTGAATATAGTAATTATAAAGAGATTCGTAAACCGCAACTAAAGCAAGCCAAGTATCAACCCAAACTCAAATGGATTTCGATTGATATTGAAACCCATGACCTTCGAGGAAAATTGTACTCAATTGCCGTCAGCACAGTTGATTCCCATCAGATTTTTATTGTGCAAGACCCGTCACATTCTCCTATTCAGCCACCCATTCCAACATTGAATCTCAATTGGTGCGCGGATGAAACTGAAACGCTAGTCTCATGTTTTAAGTGGATCAAGCAATATGACCCTGACATTATTCTGGGCTGGAATGTCATTGGTTTCGATTTAGCGTTTCTAAAGTGGAAGTGCCAGGAACTGAGGACCCCATTTGCAATAGGTCGTGGTGATGAAACCGCGACGGTTCTTGAAGCGCAAACATCTGCTCAAGTAGCGGTTGCCAGAATTCCTGGAAGAATCGTCTTGGATGGCATATCTTCTCTCAAAGGAGCGTTTTGGAATTTTGACCATTATGCTTTGGGTAACGTCGCTCAGCAAATGCTAGGCCAAGATAAATTAATTACCGCTGAGTCAAGCAATAAAGTCGAAGAAATACGCCGTCAATACAGAGAAGAGCCAGAAGCATTAGCCGCTTACAATCTTCAGGATTGCCAGCTAGTAGCGAAGATATTTGAAAAGGCAGATTTAATTAATTTCTCACTTGAGCGTGCTCGCATGACGGGGTTAGCCGTTGATCGACAGGGCGGTTCAACGGCAGCATTTGATAATTTATACCTCCCCCAACTGCATCGCCAAGGCTATGTCGCTCCAGACATTGGCAGCATGATGAACTTGGCTAGCAGCCCCGGCGGCTATGTGATGGACTCAACGCCAGGCCTGTATACCAATGTATTGGTATTAGATTTTAAAAGCCTATACCCCAGCATCATTAGAACATTTAAGATTGACCCATTAGGCTTAGCCATAGGGCTGAGTGATGAAACTGCAAATACTATTCCTGGGTTCTTAGATGCCTGTTTTTCAAGAGACAAACACATCTTACCGGGCTTAGTGACTCAACTCTGGACGAAAAGAGACGCTGCAAAAAAAGCAAAAGATGCTCCCCTGTCCCATGCCATCAAAAATATCATGAATTCTTTTTATGGTGTCTTAGGCTCTTCTGGCTGTCGTTTTTTCAACCCACAGCTCGCCAGTAGCATTACTAAGCGCGGCCATGAAATTATCCAAGAAACAGCGGACTTTATAGAACAAAAAGGGTTCTCGGTAATCTATGGTGATACCGATTCAGTGTTCGTGCACCTCAACGGTGAAGTAAGCGAAGCAGAAGCCAACGAAACCGGTGAATGCTTAGCCGTAGAGCTCAATAATTACTGGCAAAAAGTACTACTGCAGCGGTTCGAACTTGAGTCATGTCTCGACATAGAATTTGAAACGAACTACCTCAAATTTCTAATGCCGACCATAAGAGGCAGTGAAGCGGGCAGTA
>CALKXC010000301.1 GCA_938004025.1 uncultured Leucothrix sp.
GAGATGTCACCGCTCTTGGACACTCACCTATTTCATCTAGGATGAGTAGGTCAGTGGCTGCATTGAACACCTGACCCGTTAAAAGCTCGATGTTGGTGATAATATCTTCCGGACTCAGTGAGCCCTCAAAAGCATCAGCTAATTCTGGGTTTTCAAGGAAGTCTAAACGCAGTGTATTTTCAAACTCAGCACCAAACAGTGTTTGTAACAGGTATGTTTTGCCTGTTTGTCGCGCACCGTCAATGACTAGAGGCTTTCTACTTTCTTTATTTTTCCAAGTTTGAAGCTTATTGAGTAGTAGGCGTTTCATTTTAAATATCATCGTGGAGAGTCAATTACCATTATACGCACTACATTTTTATGCGCAATAAAATGCAAAAAATTACACTTTTATGCGCATAAAAATGTTAAGTAATTCATTGTTACAACTAAACTTAGGAACGTTGTGATAAATTCAAGCATCTTTATACTATGAAGGCCCTATTGCTTGGAAAGTAAAAGGCACTAAGCAAACCTACAAAGACTAGGAAGACTAGAAAGCCGCGAGCCTAGTAGAGACTTAGCTTTTCAAGGTTATATATTATCCTCCAAAATCATCGCCGCCCCTTTCTCCCCCGCCATCATCGTCGGTGCATTGGTATTTCCAGAAGTTATCGCTGGAAAGATTGACGCATCAACCACCCGCAAACCCGCAACACCATGTACTCGTAGTCGCTCATCAACAACTGAATTAGCAGGATCTTGCCCCATGCGACAAGTCCCAACCGCATGATAGATCGTTCCCGCACGCTCCCGAAAATCTTCCAACAGATCATCGTCAGATTCAATACCCAAACCCGGCTTAGTCTCTTCCTGAATCACCGATTTAATTGCCTCACTTTGCGATAAATCACGCAGAATCTTACATCCAGCAATTGCCTCCTGAATATCTTTCTCAGTATCGAGGTAGTTAGGGTGAATCAGCGGTTTAGCTAAAGGATCAGCCGAGCTAATTTCCAAGTGACCACGACTTTCAGGACGGCAAGAATTAAACGACATCGAGAAAGCAGCATAAGGATCTGGATTCATCAACTTGCCATCGCCGGGCTTGAGCGTGTAGGTCAGAGGGTTAAAATACAGCTGCAAATTGGGCACAGCCTCCGCTTCGCTGGAACGTACAAATCCACCCGCTTGATTCACACTCATCGACAGCAATCCCTTGCGCTTAAACACGTACTGAAGCCCTACTTTCAATTTGCCGAGCAATGGATACAATTCGTTGTTGATCGTCGGCTTCAAGCTTTTATAATAATGCGTCATCGCTAGATGATCCTGCATATGACGACCCACAGAAGGGTTAGCCATCACCACAGGGATATCGTGCTTCGCTAACAGCTCAGGGTCGCCAATGCCTGACAACTGCAACAACTGCGGTGAGTTGATCGCACCACCTGAAACGATCACTTCTTTACGCGCGGTGACCTGATGCTTAGTACCATTTTTTAAGTATTCAACCCTTGTTGCTCGCACAGAAACATTAGAATTGTTATCGCCAGATTTAGTATCAAATAATATCCGTGTGGCGTGCGCTTCAGTACGCACTTGCAGATTGCCCCGCTTCATAACCGGACGTAAAAACGCATTCGAAGATGAAGCTCTCCAGCCTTTACGAGTATTAATATGGAAAGTACTCACCCCCTCCATTTGAGGCCCATTAAAGTCATCGGTACGGGGATAACCAATCGACTCAGCGCCCGTTAAGAAGTTTTGACACAGCGGATGAACATCGTTTTTGATATCCGTGATATGCACTTCACCACCGCGCCCATGATATTCACTCTCACCCCACTCATGATCCTCAAAACCTCTGAAAATCGGCAGCACTTCATCCCATCCCCAGCCAGCATTTCCCTCATCGCGCCAGTTGTTAAAATCAAGCGGTAAACCACGGATGTAGACCATCGCGTTGATAGAGCTAGAGCCACCCAAAACCTTGCCACGTGGCCAGTAAGCCGAATGCTTATTTAAGCCCTCGTCTTTTTCAGTATCGTACATCCAATTAACTTTAGGATTGAAGAACGTCATCCCATAACCGAGAGGCATTTGCACCCAAATATTGCGATCGGTCGGCCCTGCTTCGAGTAGCAACACCGTGTTTTTGCCATCTGCGGATAAGCGATTAGCCAACACACAGCCTGCTGAACCTGCTCCTATTATCACGTAATCAAATGACTCGCTCATTGTCTTCTCCCGCTTTCAGTTCACCGTTTGAAGATTATCCAAACAGCTAAATTTTATGAGAGATTAATACCTACAGAAGACTAAAACAACAACACCGTAAACGTTGGAATAAAGAAGACGAAGGAGGCGGAGCCGTTGATAGCACCCAGCGTCTGATTCAACAGGATAATTTATAAATAATGCAATCAAACCGCCTCCCTCATTCGTCTAATAAGTTCAAATCAATAATATTAATCCCCGGAGCAGTACGAATGGATACAAACCACATGGACGCCACAAAAACAACAAATCGCTATGATCAGGCTGCCCTGATTTTGCGAGTCGGCTTAGGGCTAGTCTTTGTTATCGGAGGCTTGTCAAAACTCAGCTTGTTACTCGGCAGCGCAACACATGACGGCATGGTCGCCAATTACATGGGCACCAGCGGATACATCAACACCATCTTCCAGCAGTTCTTATTTCCTGGCGGCACCGACGGATTTTTTAACCCTTCATTATTCTTAACCGCTTTGTCAGCCTTTGAGTTATTCGCAGGAATTTCGTTAATCTTAGGCTTTTTAGTCAAGCCGCTAGCGCTGTTTTATGCTTTCCTTATGTGGACCTTCGTGGTTTCTTTGCCAGTACTAACCGTACCGGGCGTGCCAATAACAGTAAAAACTTACACTTCACCTGCACTCTTTGTACAAGTGCGTGATGTCGCCTTATCAGGTATGTTTTTCACCTTATTCAACCTTGGCTCTGGCGTCATGAGTATCGATAATCGCTTCTTCAAAATGCGTAAGGCTGTTAACTGGGACGTGCTCGGCCTGTTATTAAGATTCTCTTTAGCAATGGTGTTTATCGTTGCAGGCTTCTTCGGCGGCTTTGCAAAGATTGCGACCTTCTTTACGCCTCAGCTACTGCTAGCGGCTATTGGACTGCTGCTGATCTTTGGTAATGACAAAGTCATTCGAGCGGCTGGTTTGGCAGTTGTCGCTGTCATGCTTTGGTACATGGTTCAAAAACTTAATGTCGATAAAAGCATTATCTCCAACTTAAATGGTATAAAACGTGAGTTTGCGCTAGGTGCCTGCGGTGGTGTACTGCTCATGCTTGGCGGTGGAACACTCTTTACGCTGCCTGATCTAATTTCAAGATCAAAACGTTATATTGCTGAGTTACGAGGCACAAACGTTACCACCGCATAACAACAAGAACGCTTGCGTCGGGGCATTCATTTAGAATGTCCCAAATGGCTGGTTTGTACAGTGCCTCCTATACTCCAGCCATTTTGACAAGCGCCTAAGAGAAATTATTATGATCAATGAGCACTAGATATGCTGGATAAAGAATTACTCAACCAACTGTATCGCTTTGCCATTTCATTAACGAACAATGATGATCAGGCATATGACCTACTTCAGACCTGTGTTGAAAAGTATTTAAAAGCAAATCTGGCTGATATCGAAATGCCGGTTGCTTATTTGAAACGGATGATCCGTAATGAGTTTATCGATCAGACCCGAAAGAAGCGCTTCTACCAAGAAGTTGAACCTGAGGTACTTTGTAGAATCAGTGATCAAAACTCACTGGATGCGCTAAGTTTAGAAGATGTTTTTGTTCAACAATCAGAAGTCACCGCCCTACTTGGAACGATGCAGCCAGAGGAGCGGGAGCTGTTATATTTATGGGCCGTGGAAGAGTACACCATCGATGAAATTGCTCAAATTAAGCAAGTACCTCGAGGCACTTTGCTATCAAAACTGCATCGCTTAAAAAAACGTGTTCAGCTGCAACAAGACAGTGACAACGTACTGAACCTGAGAGTGAAGTCATGAATAAGCTCGATATGAAACC
>CALKXC010000302.1 GCA_938004025.1 uncultured Leucothrix sp.
CGGCTCATAAACTGCCTGATGAACCAGTTCAGGTTTAAGTATTGGCGCAAGCTCAAGGGCTTCCGCTTTACTAACAGTATAGATTGGAGATTGTTCTGAAGATAATTGTAATAAGCTGCTTAAATAATCATCCTCAGAACGCGCAACGGTTAAAGCCCCTCGCGGAGATAACAGCGGTGTTTCGCAAAAACCATCAGGAGGGTTTAAGAAGAACGCCTCGCTAATTTTGTTAATCTCACATACTTCGGGGCTGCCAAAGTTTGGGGTAAACAAAGCGGCTGACCTGCCCGTACTGTGGTAACCCGGCGCACTTTCAGCTTCAAGCAATGCTACCGTACCGGACTCGGCCAACTCATAAGCAACCGATGCTCCCGAAATGCCGGCACCAATGACAATGAAATCAAAAATCTTTTGACTCAACTCAATACTTCTTCATTGGCAATGTTTTCAGGCGTGCCCTCGGAAAACTTAACCACGTTTTCAAAGGCAATTTGGAAATACAGCTCATAGCCATTTTTCTCAACATAACCAAGGTGAGGCGTCGCTAACACATTGGGTAAACTGAGCAGGGGTTCAGTGGAAGCACTAGCTGGCTCTTGAGTATACACATCAACCGCTGCAAATCCTGGTGCACCTGCTACAAGAGCATTGTAGAGCGCATCTTGTTCAATCAATTCAGCACGGCTTGTATTAACGATCACAGCATCTTTTTTCATGAGGGCTAGATCAGCAGCCGTTACACAGTTTCGCGTGTCATCGTTTAGTCTCAATTGCAGTGATAGCACGTCTGAATCAGTAAAGAGCTCTGCTTTAGTAGCCGCTACTTTATGCCCATCTTGCTTAGCCTTCTCGAAAGAAGCTTCTCTACCCCACACTAGGACATCCATACCAAAGGCAGTAGCATACTTAGCAATGCGCTGACCAATTTTGCCGTAACCCCAGATGCCAAGCGTTAATCCATTCAAACTTCGACCAATACCTAAATCGCCAGAACTCTGCCAGACACCATTTTGGAAGTTATTTACATAAGGGGCGATATGACGGCTCGATGCCATAATAATTGACCAGCACAGTTCTGAAGGTGCTACAGGCGAACCGCGGCCTTCTGCAATCGCAACCTTGTGCTTCGTGCAAGCCGCTACGTCTAGGTGATTGCTAATTTTCCCCGTTTGGCTGATGAGCTTAAGATTAGGCAACTGAGAAAGTAAAGCATCATCGATAACGGTTCTTTCTCGAATGAGCACCAAGGCCTCTGCGTCCTTTAAACGAGCGACTAGCTCAGACGGAGACTCAGGTTCGGTAGTAAAAATACTGACATCATGCCCTGACAAAACATCGAAACAATCGAGGCTTTTTACTACATCTTGATAATCATCTAAAACCGCAACTTTCATAATTCACTCAGCACCGTAGCCATTAAGATTAATGACAGTTTATCAGGTGATGGTTTTCAAACCAAAAGTTGTTTTAGGCTAGCAAGGTGTATAGTGCAACATAAACTTCCAGCCACGCTCACCGCGATAATTTCGGGAAGCAAGATGGTTAAAGGAGTCGATGCCAAGCTGAGCAGATTTAACCGAACGACTCTTTAGCTCAATCATCGAGTCAACCTCGAGTACCACATCTTTACCGCACTTAGACCAAGGCGTGTTGAATGCTTCACGTGAGTTTAGAATCTTAAAAGTTTTCCCACGGACCGACGTTTTTAGCTGCTTTGTACGGTTATCAAAACGGTAATTTCTGACAATTCTTGCATGCGCATTTTTTGGAAGTTCAACAAAGCCACGGATACGAACTTGCCGTAATCGCACGCGTTTGTTTTTAGGAATCTGAATCCTCATAGTCAACTTGCAACGCCTAACTTGCTGATTTGGCTTACCCGAAAATGACGTAAAGAAGTCATCGAATACAGAATTTATTGCCCGCTTGTTCGGAGTCATCGTTATCGATACAGAACCTCTTGGGCAACCATTCCCACTGTACTTGATATTGGATAACTTAACATGAGGCTGCATAGCCTCTGCCCCAACTGGTGCGAGTAAGCAACATAAAAACATCTGAATATATCGAAGATTCAAATTCCTAACCATTGATTTTGTCGTTGTTTACCTGCAGAAGTGTTCACGATTTAGTCATATTTCTTTCTAAAAAGGTTCACATCAGAGTTATTGAGTTTAGATTCCAGCTTTTTTGCTTCTTTCGGAGAGATCTTCTTATCTTTCCAGTATTTATCATAAAGGTCTTGAATCGCTTTAATCTCTTTTTTCAGAGACTGAGACTCTGCAAAATTGATTTCTTTCGCTTTTCTTGCGACCTCAACGGCTTTCGTTTGTTTATCAATACGACTTTGAAATGTACCATTACTTGCAGCAAAAACAATACTCGGAACGGACATTAATAAAGCAACTGCCACGATAGACTTTATACCTGTGATTATATTCATTTTGAAGCCTTCCTATGCTCACAACAGATCGTAAGTAGGCCTGTAACACATATTACCGGCCAAAATCTGTTCATTAGTTTTTTGCGGTAATTGTTACCGCTGAGTTTAGACCGGGTCTTGCCTTAAGTTAATTTGCCGGCCGGTAGTCGCTGAAGCTTCTCTTCATCACCCCCCAAAGATCCTTCTTTGCCTGAAATGATTGAAATGTCTTTTACAGCACTACTATTGTTTTATGCGAAAAACCTCCTAAATATGGCTCATAAAATTATAGGCCAGCCACAAAAAGTTTAGCTGCATTTCTCATAATTAAATAGGTAATCAAACTGCGTCCTATAATTCTGATTTTGATAGTCGAATGAATCCAATTGAATCAGTGCGGTATCTCCAGCAACTGGGGCGCTTACAGAGATTGAAGAATTTGTGCGGAGAATCACATCCTCGCCACAGGCAGAATAAATATTAGAATCTGCAAATAGCTCATCAAAAAATAAAATTTCTTCATTTTCTAACTCACCTTGCCATGCCTCCTCCACTAACTCACCGCGACTTCCAGCAAAAAAATACTCCCGCGTGAATTTTGCTTCCCCATCTACAGGCAGAGATAATTCCCCCCTATATCCAGCACCGATTAAGAAAGCTTGATAGCCTGAAGGAATATGTAAAGAAATGGCAATACTACAAGCAACACGATCCGTCGATACGTCTGGTGAACCATTTTGACCAGAACCAAAGCCAGCAACGGCCTCATATCCAGGAGCATTATCACCTGCATATCTTGGACCAAAAGATACAGTTAGGGTTTTTTTATCAGCAGTCAAGATAATCGAGGCAGTGTCTGCAGGGCAACCCGTACCGTTATAACTCACACTGTTAATCGTGACTTCAGGCGCATCGCCACTTCCACAACCCACAAGGAACAGACTTATCATTATTAAAGTTACATATTTCATGTTTTTTACCCAATTTAGCATCATCAATTTGAAGCGCGCAAATGCGCTTCATTTCTTACAATGACCATGTGAGATGAGGATAGTTCTTATTCTCAGCTAATTCACAATTTGGTTTAATTTTGAGACGGTACAACTTTTCGTAATGGAAAAACTATAAAACGAGGGTCTTTACAGT
>CALKXC010000303.1 GCA_938004025.1 uncultured Leucothrix sp.
TAAAGCAGCGTAAAGCCACACTTGGCGCGGAGTATGTAGAAAAAAACCTAGCCGCTGCTGATGACTTCAGCATGCCATTTCAAGAAGCTATGACGCAGTGGTGTTGGGGGTTTGGCTGGGGCGATGACACCATTGATGTTAAAACACGCTCAATGATGAATCTTTCCATGATTGGCGCATTAGGCAAAATGCATGAATGGGAAATCCACCTGAAAGGGGCCATTACCAATGGTGTCAGTGTTGAAGAGATTCGCTCAATAATCCATGTCATCGCTATTTATTGCGGCGTACCACAAGGTGTTGAGTGTTTCAGAGTGGCTCGTAAAGTATTGGAAGAAGAAGGTCTACTAAAATAATACTTTTATCCGGTTTGTCACTGCATTCAGTCGATTCTGATAGCATTAGATCATTATATAAATTAAACCAATAGATAATGGAATTACTGATACAACTTTTGGGTTCGATAGCCTTGCTGCTGTGGGGCTTACGAATGGTACGAACCGGCATAATGCGTGCTTACGGCACCTCGCTAAAACGATTAGCGCAACAGGCAGAGGGGCGAATACTCCCAAGTTTCGCCTCAGGCTTGTTGATTGCCGCGTTATTGCAAAGTAGTACAGCAACCGCCTTAATCGCAGCGACCTTCTCAGGGCAAGGTGTGATTAGTGTCGTCGCCTCTTTTATTACCATTTTAGGGGCGGATGTTGGAACGGCAGTCGCGGTCGTATTAGCTTCACAGAAAATTGGTGCTATTTCACCGTTACTATTGTTTGTAGGTATTTTTGGTTTTCTGTCTTTTTCACGAAGTAAACCCAAAAACATTTTTCGGGCGATAGCGGGTTTAGGGATGATCTTGCTTGCACTCTCCATGATTTCGGGAACTGCAAAAAACCTCGCCACTTTCGACGACTTTATAACCGTTGTAAGAGTGTTAGAGACTCAATCGGTTTTTCTTTTGATATTTGCACTCGGGTTAACTTACCTCGCTCACTCTAGTTTGGCCGTTGTGCTGCTAGCAATGGGCTTCGTCACATCAGGCTTAGTCGGCGTGCAGGGCGGTTTGGTACTCGTACTTGGAGCTAACCTAGGCAGTGGACTGCTACCGGTATTGTCTAACTTAAAAGCCCATAGAGATGCTCGCATTCCCGTTATCGCAAACTTGTTGATCCGTGGCGTAGCGGTGTTTACGGCATTGTCAGTCATCACCGCTATTGTGCAATACAGCGATGTGTTTATTTCTGACACAATCATGCCCCTTTTAAATCACTATGGCATCAGCTCAACAGCGTTTTTCTCTGCAAGCTTTGCACCGGCAGCATTTCATTTTTGCCTTAATTTAGTGGTGGCAATCGTCGGTATTAGCTTTGCAAAACCACTCATAGCGCTAGTTGAGAGCTTTGTGCCCGCAAGTGTTTCGGATGAAGACAGCTCCAAACCTAAACATCTAGATTTTAACAACATGTCGTCACCCGCGATTTGCTTAGCCTGTGCCAAGCGTGAAACGCTAAATATGGCCTATATAGTTCAGAAAATGTTAAACGCTTCACTGCCAGTTTTACGTGACAATGACCTTGAATTATTAAATAACATTGTACGGATGGATGATTCTGTCGATGGTTTATATGTTGAAATCAAACTTTATATCGCGCAAGTCTTACAGTCAGAACTTAGCGAAGAAGAAAGTCAGAAGGCATTGGACCTGCTTAGCTTTACCACCAACATGGAGCACATCGGCGACATTATTGACTGTGGTTTGATGGCATTGGCTAAGAAGAAAATCAAAGATCAGATTCAGTTTTCAGAAGAGGGATTGGCAGAAATCAGCACGCTACATGAAATGGTTAGCAACAACTTTGAGTTGGCTATTAATACCTATGTTGCCGAGGACAGTGAGTTAGCCCATCAGCTTTATGAAACCAAGGCGGATGTCCGTGAGTTTGAGAGTCGTTCAGTTGAAACGCATTTACACAGAATTGGCGTGGGCATTCCCGCTAGCCTTGGAACCAGTGCGCTACATGTAGATGTATTGAGGGATTTAAAACGTATCAATAGTCATGTGTCGACTGTGGCATATCCTATTTTGATCGCATCCGGTGAAGTCCCCAGAGAGCGCTGGTTTAGAGACGAGAACTAAATCGTACAGTGTAGGGCTAGTAGCGTAAACTGACTCTACCACTCCATTTCACTCAATCGTTCTATTACTGGAAGCTTTCCCCCATGGCGCAAATCAGCATTGGTAGCACATTGCATTATGAAGTTCGCGAACCCACCTTATTCTTGTTTAAAATTGCGGCAGCAGTTACGCCACATCAATCCATAAGCAATGAGGTTTTGACGTTTGAACCAAGCCTAGACGTCGAGCAATGCCAAGTGGGTGAAGATGGTAATCGTATGCATCGGGCAATTGTACAGCCTTGTAATCTTACTGTTCGTTATGCCGCTCTGGCCGATATGAGCCCTGAAATAGAACGAACCGGAGAGGTGGCTGAAGCGGATCTTGCTAACGTGCCTGCTGAGGTTCTTACTTACATGAACCCAAGCCGATATTGTGAAAGTGACCTTCTAGCTCGCTTTGCATTTGAAGAGTTTGGTCATTTAGAGCGTGGCTATCTTCGGGTGCAAGCGATTACCGATTGGGTATTTGAGCATTTGGACTATGTGCCTGGCAGCACAAGCGCGACCACAACCGCCACCGAAGTGTTACTTAAGCGAGAAGGTGTTTGCCGCGATTATGCTCACTTAGCAATTAGCTTATGCCGAGGTGTCGGTATACCCGCTCGTTATGTTTCAGGCTATGCAGTTGATCTTACTCCACCAGACTTTCATGGCTTCATGGAAGCTTATCTTGATGGACAATGGTACCTGTTTGATCCTACTAGGCTAGCATCAACCTCGGGCTTGGTCAGAATTGGTTTGGGACGCGACGCGGCCGATGTTGCTTTTGCGACTTTAACCGGTTCAGCAATGTTGCTTGATAAGCAAGTTTGGGCAAGTAATAGTAAGTCCACCCAAAATCCTAACAAGACACCCGCAGTGTCAATTGCATGACTCCCAATGTTTAAAAAACTAACAAGGCTTTGAGAGTGATCCGGCTTGTATTTTATGTTGTTTGCGATAGCAATCAACTAAATCAACGTTTTAAAGACATAATTTTAGTATAACTCCACATTATTAATGGGGTGTTAAGTCCTGACCTCATAATCTCTACATTATATCGAGACGAGCAACCCTCCGGTCTGCTCAATTTTCTAATAAATAAAAATAATATGCTTGATATCAGTTGGCCTTCTGATGTGTAAATCGTTCAAGCACAACAATTATAAGAATGGGTGAAAATGAACACGCAATTGTTTAAAACCTTTATTTACGTCTTGCGTAAAAGTTCTATTGGGGTAGCTTTTCTTCTCCTTACCGCGCCAGGTCAACAAGCTAAAGCTGCCGTGTACACCTATGACAGTGCGACGCCTTCACAACTGATTACTCATGTTGATACTGCTTGTACATCAACACTGAATGTAAACTTTAATGTGACCGATGTATTCAATGTCGGTGACTTAGACGTCGGATTAAATATCTCAACTCCCTATCGTGGTGATATTGAAGCGCGCTTGATTTCGCCGCTGGGTACCTCCGTTTATATTCTACGTGACGATGGGAGTGGTTATGACGATTGGGATGTAACGCTAGATGACGCGGCGGCTAACACTAATTATTACGCGACAATGAATACCGCTGCTCCACTGTACGATGTATCACTAAGCCCTGATAATCCACTCAATACTTTTGATGGAGAAGCTGCAAACGGCATCTGGACACTTGAGCTTTGTGATGATGCAAGCACAAATGATTCAACATTTAACAGTGCGCGCCTAACTTTTGACGACACGCCAAAGCCAATAGTTGACCTGTCTGTAACACAGAGTTTTTCTAGTATTACCCCAAGCTATGATGACCTTTTAACAGTGACAGTATCTGTCATTAACAGCTCGGCAGGAGCTGCGGAGGGTGTCACATTAATTGTTGCCCAACCGACTTCTTCAACTTATAACGGCTATGCACAAACTTCAGTAACTGCAGGGAGCTATGTTAATTCTTCTCAGATTTGGTCAGTAGGAAGTGTTGCTGCAGGACAAACTGAAACGTTGACCTATACCGTGCCAGCCAAAGCGGGTACCGGTAGTTTTTATGCCTACCTAAACACTGCCAGCAATAGTGATCCCGACTCAACGCCAGGTAATACGATCAGTTCTGAAGATGACTATGCGATACAATCAATAACCACCTCTCCCGCGCTAGGTCATGTGCCTGCAGGTGGCAGGAATATTTGTTATAAAGACGTATCTGAACTGGCGCTTGATGGTGAACCTAACACCTGGGACAAACTTGCAAATAACGCTTACTTTGGCGCAGGTGGTTCGGTCGCCCCAGAAGATCTAGCTCATACTGGTTTCTGGACAATTAACACAACTACGCTTACTGATTTTAGTTGTGATATTTGGTTGGGTGGTGGCTCACCTGATGAAACCGCAACCGAAACAGCTCAAATCTATAGTTGGCTTGGCAGTGGTAACCGGTATGTGATTGGTGCCTGTGATTACACTTCTAACGACATCTGTAATGATGTCCGCTCGAACGTAGACATCCCAAATGGTGGGGTGACGATTGACAGTGCCTTGACTTACAACCCCCTTGGTTGTGGAGGTGCGCTCACCGTTAATACCTATGGAGGGGCTTCAACTTACTTCACTCCTCAAGCGGGTGATGTGGTCTTGGCAACTCACGACCCAGGTGGAGAACCGGCCATTATTACGGATGCTATTAATGGCGGTACTTTTCTGTTACTACCCGATGCCGATATGTTGGGACAGTCTGGGGCTTCGCCAATCGGTTCTGGGGCCACGGCAACCACTGATCAGGCAAAACTGGTGTTAAACACTTTTAAGCTAGCCCTTGACGAGATTGCCGGTCGAACCATTAATAGTTGTTCGGCGGACTTTAATAACCCACCGGGTACGATTTCTGGTTTTGTTTATACCGACTCAAACGGTGACGATACCTACCAGTCTGGCACAGAAACGCCACTTCAGAATGTAACGGTTACTATTTATGGGGACCCAGCTACGCCTGCTGACCCTTCAGATGATTTCTTAATCGCTTCGGTTGAAACCGATGTCAACGGTGCTTATTCGTTTAGCGTTTCACAGGACAATAGCTATCGTATCGAGGTTGATACTGCGGATACTGATCTTGCAGGCTTTGCCGCAGGAACTCCAAACCCAATCAATAGTGTGACAGTGGTCTCTGGTGGAAGTACAGCGAATCAGAACTTTGGATTTGATAGTACTGTAACAGCCTCTTGCTCAGGCTACAGTGCAACTATCTATGATCCAAATACTACACTGACTGATACAGGCTACGATGGTTTTAGTAGCTCACCCACTAATCCTATCGGTACGTTCACTTATACAGAGTTTGAAAATACAGCACAGCATCTTTCAATCCAGGTAACTGAATGGGGCAGCGCCTCTTTGATGACCGATGGAATTGGTGATGACTCAGGCTATGCGGGTAGCACACTGCCGGATGCCGACTGGGATCGTGCGGTGGACTTTAGACGTACCATTCAGGCAGATGAAGCAGGCGCTTACAGCGTTAATCTCAATGCCGGAGATGATCATGTCTTTATCTTTGTCAATGGCACTCCCGTCTATTCACAAGCGAATGCTTTTTCTGTTGCACCTACTGCGCTAGCTAACCTGTCCCTAGCAGCTGGAGATGAGCTCATCATAAGAGTGGTAGAAGAGCACTTGGGTAACACAACCTTAGATATCACAATCACGCCTTTATTTACGTCAAACTGTAGTTCTGTTGATTATGGTGATGCACCCAGTGATCTTTCTGCCGTTGATGCTGACCTTAATCCCGCTTACCCAACATTGATTGCTGATGGTGGGGCTTCACATACGATCGG
>CALKXC010000304.1 GCA_938004025.1 uncultured Leucothrix sp.
ACCATGAGATAAACCATTAAAGCGGCAGCTAAATAGTTAAACATGATGGTGGTAATCACAAGATGGCTACCCCGATAAGCTTGCAATACTGCGGGGATATACGCCCATGCCGCACCAAACAGCGCAGAGGCAATAATGGCCAAGGGGATAATAAGCAACCCCGGCAACCATTGGCCCAACGTCAAACAAACTAAACCTGCGCCAAGCCCACCAATATAAGCCTGCCCTTCTCCACCGATATTGAACAAGCCCGCATGAAACGCGACGGCAACGGCAAGCCCGGTAAAGATAAAGTTAGTGGTGTAATACAGCATGAAACCTATGCCTTCTTCGTAACCGAAGGCACCTAACACCAATATTTTAGTGGCTTCAATGGGATCGACCCCAATCACTAAAAAGATCACGGCAATCGCCACAAAAGCCGTTAGCAAATTTAACAAAGGCAACAAGATCGCATTCATCCAGAATGGCATCGCTTGATTCTGACTCATGCTGAAACCTCCGTTTGATTGCTGGCAGTTGCATCGGTACTCGTCATCATTAATCCCAACGTTTTCTCATCGGCCTCAGACGCCAATACTTCACCGGTTAGCAAGCCATCACACATCACCAGAATCCGATCACTCACTGAGATAATTTCCTCAAGCTCTACAGAGACTAACAATACCGCTTTTCCAGCGTCACGCATTTCGATAATACGTTTATGGATGAATTCAATCGCACCGATATCAACACCACGTGTGGGCTGCCCGATGAGTAAAATGTCCGGATCGTGCTCAAACTCGCGCGCCAGTATTAGCTTTTGCTGGTTACCCCCAGAAAAATTTGCAGACTTAAGGTCGGGGTCACGAGGACGCACGTCAAAAGCATCCATTAGCTTTGAACAGTAATCACGGACCTTTTTACGGCTCATCATGAATCGACTGTTGTAAGCCTTATCATTGTGATAACCCAACGCTGCCGTTTCATAAGCACTAAAACTGCCCACCATGCCTTCACGATGACGATCCTGCGGTACGTGCGCCAAACCTAACTCGCGCATGCGCTCAGGATTAACTTGATTGCTACGAGTAATCTCAATGCCATTTATTTCGATACTGCCACTATGAATACGCGAGATGCCGGACAACGCTTCCAACAGCTGGCTCTGACCATTTCCAGAAACCCCTGCAATACCAACTACTTCACCCGCCTTTACTTCGAAGCTAATATTTTTAACGCGCTCCACGCCTAGCTCGTCTTTGACCGTCAGGTTGTTGACTTTAATCAGCGGCTTGCCAACTGTTGGCTCTTCCTTGTCTACCTGAAGCAATACTTTACGACCAACCATAAGCTCAGCGATATCCGCCTTGCTAGTTTCGGCAGTACGTCGATGCGCCACCATTTGGCCGGCGCGCATTACCGATACATAATCCGTAATGGCCATGATTTCTTGTAGCTTATGAGTGATCAAAATGATCGTCACACCCTGATCTTTAAGAGCATTTAAGATTCGGAAAAGCTCGGTGGTTTCTTGGGGTGTTAAAACGCCCGTTGGCTCATCCAAAATAAGAATTTTAGCACCACGATAGAGTGCTTTTAGTATTTCAACACGCTGCTGCCTTCCTACCGAAAGACTGGATACACGCGCATCAATATCGACTGACAAACCATATTCATCTGCAAGGCGGGTTAGCTCTTTGCGCGCATGAGCCCGCCCTTCTTTAAGCAGCTTGCCGCCTTCATTACCCAGCATGACATTTTCAAGCACCGTGAAAGGGTCAACCAACATAAAGTGCTGATGCACCATACCGATACCCGCAGCAAGTGCTTCACGAGAGTTTTGGAAATTACTGTCTTGGCCAAAGACTTTGATATGACCTTTATCGTACTGATAAAAACCATAAAGGATACTCATTAGCGTCGACTTACCCGCACCGTTTTCCCCTACGATGCCGTGAATGGTGCCTGCCTCAACGTTCAGAGAAACTTTGTCATTAGCGCGTACTGCACCAAAGTGTTTACTCACGTCCGTCAGTTCAATGGCCATACTAGCTTGCATAGCAATCCCTACCCCATAAAATCTTTCAGAAACACAGCCGTCATACTACAACAATCAGCGCTTAATTTGGGCAATAAAAAAGGTGGCTAGACTAGGTCTGCCACCTCTTTTAATTACAATGTGTATTTATTAAGAATCAAAAATGACGCTTAGTACTCACACTTATTGTCGCTCATGTAGTCATGTACCTTAATGTGTCCGGCGATGATCAGTGCTTTCAACTCACCCATGCGCTTTTCCATTGCAGGCGTCACTAGGTCACGGTTGTGCTCATCTAGAGCCCAGTCAACACCACCAGCTTTAAGATCCATCACCTTTACCGTTGGCTTCCAGTCGCCGCTTTTAGCATCAGCGAAAGAGGCATAAGCAGCATCGATTTCAGTAACCATTGGTTTGTAGGTTATAATGGTCGCGTGACTTGTGCTCTCTGGACTGGATTCTATGACGGAGCTAGTAAGCAGATCTACCCAGA
>CALKXC010000305.1 GCA_938004025.1 uncultured Leucothrix sp.
AATTCAGTGGATGGAGATTTATGCTGGTGAAAAAGCCAATGCACTTTATGGTGGCGATGTTTGGTTACCAGATGAGACAATGGAAGTGGTTAAAGACTATGTTGTTTCTATTAAAGGTCCGCTGACGACTCCGGTAGGCGGTGGTATGCGTTCATTGAATGTGACTTTGCGTCAGACTTTAGATTTATATACTTGCTTACGTCCTGTGCGTTACTACAAAGGTACGCCTAGCCCTGTAAAGAATCCTGAAGAGACTGATATGGTTATCTTTAGAGAGAATTCAGAAGATATCTATGCGGGTATCGAGTGGGAAATGGGATCTCCAGAAGCTAAGAAAGTCATTAAGTTCCTACAAGAAGAAATGGGTGTGACTAAGATTCGTTTCCCGGATACTTCAGGCATCGGTGTGAAGCCAGTTTCTCAAGAAGGAACAGAACGATTAGTTCGTAAGGCTTTACAGTATGCTGTGGATAACAACCGTAAGGTCGTTACTATTGTGCATAAGGGCAACATCATGAAATTCACTGAAGGTGGGTTTAAAGCTTGGGGAATTGATGTTGCACGTAAAGAATTTGGCGCAACAGAGCTAGACGGTGGCCCATGGTTGTCTTTCAAAAATCCTAACACAGGTGAAGATATTGTCGTTAATGATGTGATCGCCGATGCATTCTTGCAGAATATTTTACTTTACCCAGAAAACTATTCAGTGGTCGCGACACTTAACTTGAATGGTGATTACATCTCTGATGCACTCGCGGCTCAGGTCGGGGGTATCGGTATTGCTCCAGGCGCTAACCTTTCAGACACTATCGCTGTGTTTGAAGCGACGCATGGTACTGCACCGATGATCGCAGGAAAAAACATTGCGAACCCGGGGTCGATTATACTTTCAGCAGAAATGATGCTGCGTCATATGGGATGGCTTGAAGCCGCTGACCTTGTGGTTAAGGGTGTTTCTGGTGCGATTACTGCAAAAACAGTAACGTTCGACTTTGCTAATGAAATGGATGATGCCATTCCACAATCGACTCCAGAGTTTGGAGATCGAATCATTGAGAACATGTAATTATTGCTTGAGAGTTGGAGATTAAAATGGCTAACGAGCACGAAATTGACCACGATTCTGGCTTGGCGGTAGAGGAATCCCGCCCAGAAGTTAAGGAACCAAAGCGTTACAGCGTTATACTAATCAACGACGATTTCACTCCAATGGAGTTCGTCGTTGATGTACTTATGTCGTTCTTTAACTTAGATTATGAATCATCGACAAGAGTCATGTTAAACGTACATCAGAAGGGTAAAGGCGTCTGCGGTGTCTTTACCCGAGAAATCGCGGAGACTAAGGTTGTCATGGTTAACGAGCATGCTCGTCAATCGGAACATCCTTTGCTATGTACCATGGAAGAGGCCTAGGGAGACTAGATTATGCTAAGTCCGGAAGTTGAATATTCTATAAATAGCCTATTCAGGGAAGCCAACGAAAAACACCACGAGTTTGTAACCGTGGAACACCTATTGCTCGCTATGACAAAGAATACGTCAGCGTCGGAAACTCTCCGGGCTTGTGGTATTAATATTCCTTTGTTGCAACAAGAGTTGGGTAACCATATTGAAGAAAGCACGCCAATCTTGGTCGAAGATGATGTGCGTGAAAGTCGGCCAACTATTGGTTTTCAGCGAGTGTTACAACGTGCTGTTTATCATGTGCAGGCTTCAGCTAAAGAAGAAGTCACTGGGGATAGCATTTTGGTTGCTATCTTTGGGGAAACTGAGTCACATGCGGTCTATTACCTTGCACGTCAAGATATGTCCCGCCTTGACTTAGTTAATTACATTTCTCATGGCATTCAGAAAGAAGAAGACATTACCTTTGATTCGCTTGAAAGTGGCGAAGAAGAGACGGGTGCTGATGTGAATAATGAGGAGTCTGATTTTGCTGAAGATGAGTCAAAGTCTAGCCCGTTGGAGCGTTTTGCTTCTAACTTAAATCAGGTTGCTATTGAGGGTAAGATTGATCCTCTAATCGGACGTGATGAAGAAGTTGAGCGAACCGTTCAAGTGCTTTGTCGTCGACGTAAAAACAATCCTTTATTAGTGGGAGAAGCAGGAGTTGGTAAGACGGCTATTGCTGAAGGTTTAGCTAAACGTATTGTGGATGGTGAAGTGCCTGAAGTATTGGCAGAGGCGACTATCTACTCGTTAGACTTAGGTGCTCTAGTCGCAGGTACTAAATACCGCGGTGATTTCGAGAAACGCCTGAAAGCTGTGCTAAATCAAATTCGTGATGAAGACCATGCAGTACTATTCATTGATGAGATTCATATCATCATTGGTGCAGGCGCTACTTCAGGCGGCACTATGGATGCGTCAAATCTGATTAAGCCAGTGCTTGCGTCAGGTGAATTGAAATGCATGGGATCTACAACTTATCAGGAATATCACAGTATTTTTGAAAAGGATCGCGCTTTGGCCCGTCGTTTCCAAAAAATTGATGTGAATGAGCCCTCTGTGCCAGAGACTATCAAAATCTTGAAAGGACTGAAGTCTCGCTTCGAAGAGCATCACGACGTCAAATACACTATGCCTGCATTAGAAACGGCAGTGGAGTTGTCTGCTCGTTACATTACAGATCGTCGTCTGCCTGATAAGGCAATCGACATCATCGATGAAGCTGGAGCGAATCGTCAACTTCAACCAAAGGCTTCTCGTAAAAAGACCATCTCGGTTGGTGATATCGAAACGATCGTTGCAAAAATTGCACGCATACCGCCAAAAGCTGTTTCTAGTTCAGATATGGAAGTACTGAAAACGCTAGAGACAAGTTTGAAAAGGGTTGTATTTGGTCAAGATGAAGCGATT
>CALKXC010000306.1 GCA_938004025.1 uncultured Leucothrix sp.
TATTACCCATCAAGCTCTGGTTGGACGACAATTGCATTTGAAGATAATTGGCCGTTTGAGGGTGATTACGATATGAATGACTTAGTCACTCACATGCGTACATCAGTCTTTAAAACAGACGGTAAAGTAACGTTAGTAAACATTGCAGGTGAATTGTCAGCGGTTGGTGCGGCTTATCACAACGGATTTGGTATTCGTTTACCGGGTGTGCTTCGCGATCAAATTGATGAAGAAAACATCAATTACACGATCAACGACCGTGCAGTTAAAAACTATTCACCGTTAGAAGCAGGTCGATATGAAGCGATATTTATCATGGCCTACAATACTTGGAGCTATGTAAGTGCCGGTGAAGACTGTGTGTATTATCGTACAGAAGAAGGGTGTGGATCGGATAAGCAAATGCGCTTCAACATAACGATTCCAATGAAGACACCGATCGAAAGTGATATTTCTGGTGTGTTTGATCCATTCTTGTTCGCGACTCCGGGTGCTTGGCACGGTGATCATTTTGATACACCACCAGGTCGTAGTTATGAGATTCACTTGAAGAATCACCATGCAACCGAAGCATTTGATTATAAATTCATGAATTTCTCAGGCCAAGATGCTTCAAATCCTGATAACAAGCACTTCTTCCAAACAACTAAGGGTATGCCTTGGGCGATGGAGATGGGAAGTGAGTGGATGCACCCAAAAGAGTTCAGAGATATAACGCATGCTTATCCAAAATTCCCAAGCTTTGTAAGAAGCGACGGTGTGGAAAATCCATCTTGGTATAAGAATGAAAATGCCGTTCAAAACATCTTGTTTAAAGACTAAGGAATAATAACAATGAAAAACTTAATTACTTTGGCGTCTTTAACGCTACTTTTAACCGCTTGCGGCGGTGGACCAGGTGGAGATTCTTCAGCGAGTGCAAGTTCAACAGGAATTTCAACCGTTACTGGTACAGGCCCAGAGGGTCAAAACCCTGATACAGCACCAGTGCTTGAAAACACGGCTGAGTTGAGAAGTAACGCTGATTTTGATTTCAGTAGCTCACGAGCAATTGCGATTGACTTTGATGTTGCAGCGGCAACAACTTCGCAAGGGATGATGTCACTTTGTACAAAGTACACTAAGACAGGTGAAACTTATGACGTCGATTACAATAGCTGCGCTGTCCAGGCGCCTCTAGTCAATGGTGTTTACAGTGGCAAAATGGACATCACTAATGATATCGATTCAGTCGTTGGTGTGGTTTGGTTCGCTGATGAGACAATGGCTCCTGTTTATAAAGAGTTCTCTTTAGAAGTTGGCGCTAAGCTAGCTAGAAGAGGAGCGGGTGCTCAATCGATTGTCTGGCGTTAATATCGGGTAATTGATCTTTAGAATAAAGGCCGGACATTGTTCCGGCCTTTTTTGTGTGTAGCACTTTTACAACAAAGTTCAATACAATCACTTGCATGCTATGACAAATAATAGTTAGTATGAGTTAAATTTAATAAATTGCACCGTAATCAAGCTGGGATCGATGGGATTTCAAAATTTTGTAGGTCTTGAGCAGTGATTTAGGGAGAATTGTTTGAACAGATCTGAGTTTATAAGGCATTTTGGTAGTGTCTATGAGCATTCGGCATGGGTTGCTGAACAGGCTTACGACAGAACTAATATTGATACGAACAATTTAGCTGAGTTAACGGCTGCGCTGCGTTTTGAGGTTGAAACATCAGGAAGAGCGCGTCAGCTCGCGCTATTATGTGCTCATCCCGATCTAGCAGGTAAAGCAGCTATTGATGGCAATCTAACGGCAGCAAGCACCTCAGAGCAAGCGGGAGCAGGGCTTGATCAATGTAATGCCGAAGAGTTTGCACGATTCCAAAGCTTTAATAATGAATACACTTCAACGTTTGAGTTTCCATTCATCATGGCGGTTAAAGGTGCCAATCGTCACCTAATCTTGGAAGCATTTGAAAAAAGATTAAACAACGATAGTGATACAGAATTTAGTACCGCACTTGAGGAAGTGCACAAAATAGCTGGTTTTCGTTTAGCTGCCTGGTTTGAGGAGGAATCAAGCGGCAGTCGTTAAACGTAAGCAAGCACCCCCACAAAAAGGAGAGAATTATCTATGGCTACAAAAGAGCAGTTACGAGATCCAAATTATATGCCGCCGATTACATCTGCGGTCCCTTTAGGTATTCAACACATCTTGGCGATGTTCGTCAGCAATGTAACGCCAGCAATTATCGTTGCGGGTGCTGCAGGGTTTGGCTTCGGTAAGCCAGACATGGGTCAGATGATCTACATGATCCAAATGTGTATGTTTTTTGCCGGTATCGCGACACTGATTCAAACCATTGGACTTGGTCCAATTGGTGCAAAGCTGCCAATCGTGCAAGGTACCAGTTTTGCATTTATCCCAGTGATGATCCCAATAGTTGCTGGCGGTGGTGTTGATGCCATGGCTGGATTGATGGGAGGTATCGTTGCCGGTGGTATCTTCCACATATTCCTAGGTACGATCATCAGTCGAATACGCAGCATGTTGCCGCCATTAATCACTGGTCTCATCGTTCTAATGATCGGTTTAGCACTGATTAAAGTGGGTATTCAATATGCGGCCGGTGGTGTGCCAGCAATTGGTAAGCCTGAGTTCGGAAGCATGGGTAACTGGGCAATGGCTGCGGTAGTTATCGTAGTAACTCTTTACTTAAAGTTCTTCACCAAAGGCATGTTGTCAATGGCAGCAGCAATTTTGGGCCTGCTGGCTGGTTACCTCGTTGCTTTAGCCATGGGTGAAGTTAGCTTTGGAAACATAGGCAAAGCTTCTTGGTTTGTTGTTCCAAATCCACTTCATTTTGGTATCAGCTTTAATGCCGCAGCGGTAATCGGTATGTGCTTGATGGGAATCATCTCCGCGATTGAAACCGTGGGTGATGTTTCAGGTATCACTAAAGGTGGTGCGGGTCGTGAAGCGACAGACAAAGAAGTAACAGGTGCAACATACGCAGATGGTTTGGGTACGACTATTGCGGGTATCTTTGGTGGTTTACCAAATACTTCATTCAGCCAAAACGTTGGACTTGTAGCGATGACTGGTATGATGAGCCGTCACGTTGTAACGTTTGGTGCGTTATTCCTAGTGGTTTGTGGTCTAGTACCTAAAGTAGGTGCTGTGATTTCAACAATTCCAATCGAAGTGTTAGGTGGCGGTGTAATCGTTATGTTCGGTATGGTTGCTGCTGCTGGTGTTAATATGCTTTCAGCGGTAGCTTGGGATCGTCGTAGCATGTTGATTTTTGCTATCTCGCTATCAATTGGTTTAGGTTTGCAGTTAGTGCCAGAAGCGCTTCAGCACGCACCTCAGACAGTTAAAGTATTAATGACATCTGGTCTTTTACCAGCTGCATTTATTGCGATTTTGTTGAACCAAGTTTTGCCTGAGATCGACTAAATTGTAAAAAAGGTTAAAATCTTGAATGAAGCCGATGCATTGAAAAATGCATCGGCTTTTTTGTTTGTTCTGGTTCGGTTTTTACCTACTGCCATCGGGTGGCGGTATCGAGTAGGTACCTGTTGCATGGGCAACCGTTTTCATTGTCGAACTATCCATAATAGTCACTTCTAAAACGGCCAGTCGTTTGCCCATTTTTATTATCTTGCCTTCACCTAGCAAGTCATTGGGGCTAGGCTTCCTAAGGAAGTTAATATTTAGATTCGTAGTCACTGCTAGCTTTACTTCGCCTATAAGACTTAGCACAACAGCAAACATGCAAGCATCAGCTAACAGCATCATGTGCGGCCCTGAGATGCTGCCCCCCGGTCTTAAGGAGTTTTCTTTAAATGGAAGGCGCATCATTGCTTGGCCTTCTGAAATGCTATCTAGCCTAATTCCAGCTTCGTCTGCCCACACCAGCTCGTTTTTAACAATTTCCTGAAACTGTTGAGTACTAATCTTAGACATGAGCGAGACCCCAAATTGGTTGATGGAAATTCTTTGGTTATCAATGGGATTGTCATTTACAATCGCATGATATTGAATAAGAATTTTGGCTTACCTTTACGTAAAGGTAAGTATAGTTAATAAAGTCGTTAGAATAAACAAGGTTGAGTTATGAGTACGAGTGCTGAACGCGAAAGTATGGAATATGATGTCGTTGTTGTTGGTGGAGGCCCCGCAGGCCTGTCAACAGCCATTCGGTTAAAGCAAATAGCGGCCGAAAACGATCAAGAAATTTCAGTCTGCTTGTTAGAAAAGGGTTCAGAGATTGGTGCGCATATCTTGTCGGGTGCTGTCATTGAGACACGCGCCTTAGACGAGCTACTACCAGATTGGAAAGAAAACGGTGCACCACTTAATACCGCAGTAACCCATGACGAAGTACATTTATTCACTAACGAGCGTAAGTCGGTAAAAATGCCGAACTTCTTGATTCCACCAACCATGCACAATGAAGGCAACTACATTGCCAGCTTGGGTAATTTAACGCGCTGGTTGGGTGAGCAAGCGGAAGCGCTGGAAGTTGAAATATACCCAGGGTTCCCAGCAGCAGAAATTTTGTATCATGAAGATGGCAGCATCAAAGGTGTTGTCACACCTGATATGGGGATAGATGAGAAGGGTGAGAAGAAGCCTAGCTATGAACCTGGTATGGAACTACACGCAAAATACACCGTATTTGCAGAAGGTTGCCGTGGCCATTTAGGTAAAGAGCTCATTGCTAAGTTCAACCTCAATGCTGACGCTGATCCACAGCACTATGGCATCGGCTTAAAAGAGTTATGGGAGGTAAAACCTGAAAACCATCAGCAAGGTTTAGTGGTTCACGGTTCAGGGTGGCCTCTATCAGATGCAACAGGCGGTTCATTCCTCTACCACCTTGAGAACAATCAGGTAGTTGTAGGATTGATTGTAGACCTTAACTACAGCAACCCGCACCTAAGCCCGTTTGATGAATTCCAACGCATGAAGCACCACCCAGTATTTGCTAAAGTATTGGAAGGCGGCACGCGTGTTTCTTATGGCGCTAGGGCGATCGTTAAAGGCGGCTTGAATGCACTACCAAAAATGAGTATGCCCGGTGGCTTGCTAGTTGGCTGTGATGCAGGAACGCTTAACTTTGCCAAGATTAAAGGCACACACACAGCAATGAAGTCAGGAATGGTGGCAGCAGAAGTGCTTTACAAGCAGCTACAAGGCGAAGCAAAAGCCGGTGTAGATCTTGAGCACTTTAACCAAGAGTTCCGCGACTCATGGGCTGGGCAAGAACTGCACGAATCACGCAACTTCGGTCCTGCAATGCACAAATTCGGTATGATCATGGGTGGCGCAGTAAACTGGCTGGATCAAAAGACGCTGAAAGGAAACTTCAAGTACACGCTTCACGATACCAAGCCAGATTATGCTTGCATGAAGCCTGCAAAAGATTGCCGTACAATTGAATACTCAAAGCCAGACGGCAAGCTGAGCTTCGACAAACTATCTTCAGTGTTCCTCACTAACACCTTCCATGAAGAAAACCAGCGTATTCACCTGCAGCTAACGGACGCGACGATACCGGTAAAGCAAAACCTAGCCGTCTACGACGCACCTGAGCAGCTTTATTGCCCAGCAGGTGTCTATGAAATCATCGAAGAAAAAGGTGAGCCTGAGCTGCAAATAAACAGCCAAAACTGCATTCACTGTAAAACCTGCGACATCAAAGACCCAAGCCAAAACATCACCTGGGTAACACCAGAAGGTGGCGGTGGCCCAAGCTATCCAAACATGTAAGAGAGTTTGTAGAAGTAATTAAAACTCTCTTATCAAAACCAAAAAAAGCCTGCCACTGAAGTGACAGGCTTTTTTGTTGTTTGTGGAATCACAATACGAAATGAGTTATCTGATGCTTAGCGAAGACGTTGGAAACATAATTCAGCGAATCATTCCAAGCGCAGCTTGGGTGAGCGAATTAAGTTTCCAACGGCTGAGCGGATCAAATAAGAAAAATCTAACTAATCTCATGCAATAACTGCTGAGCTTCCTGCTGCTGAGACTCTGTCCCTTCCCTAATCACTTCACCCAACATATCTTGTGCCGCTGGGAAATCCCCCGCTTCAATATAAGCTCGAGCAACATCTAACTTAATACT
>CALKXC010000307.1 GCA_938004025.1 uncultured Leucothrix sp.
AACACTTACTCATTCGGCCGTTATTTTGAGTGTCGCAATCAAGCGATATTAATGTCTGGCTATCTCGGCTCAATCGGCTTTGCTTTCCCTGCAGCGATGGGTGCTTGGTCAGCGACTCAGGAAGATGATCCTAAATTTAAAGATCGACAGGTGCTTTCGATTTCTGGTGATGGTGGCTTTGGCCAATACCTCGCTGAGATTAATACCGCCGTTAAGTACGACATGAATATTACTCATATCATGATGAATAACGGCGAGCTGGGTAAAATCAGCAAGGAGCAACGAGCTGGTAATTGGGATGTTTGGCAGACTAGTTTGCACAACCCTTCGTTTGCGGACTATGCCGAGCTATGTGGCGCTATGGGTATTCGCGTGACTAAAACGAGTGAGTTAGATGCGGCGCTGGAAAAGGCGTTGAATTACCCTGGTCCGGCGCTGGTTGAGGTGATGACTGATGCGGAGTTGATTTAAAACCGACAAGCTCTGGTATTTTCGGTTAAGTCATATGGCCTATCCAATGCTGTAAGCCATCACAGCGTTCTATTCTTAACTTTATAAACATATAAAGTATGACTAAAGTAAGAGACTATTAATTATGGATAAACATACAATCACAATGCTTAACCTAGAGCGTAGAGAAGAAAAAGAGGAGCTTAAGGCAGCTCCTATTTTGGCACTAAAAGAGATGATTGCTAAAGGAGAAGCTAGCGGCATGAGCCCTCGTTCTCTGGAAGATATTTGGGAAGAAGCTAAGAAAAATGCAGCTGTTCAGAAATAGCAATAATGAGAATAAGATTCACTAAAGAAGCTGATGAAGACGCATTAACTACATGAACCACGCCATCTTTTACAGATCAACCGATCAAGAGATTATTATCATTCGTGTGCTACATCAAAAAATGGATATGCTTAGGCACCTGAAAGAGTGAAGCCGAAGCCTGATATTCACCCATCCTTGCCTGAGGGGAGTAGCTTTTCAATTAACCAAAGAACAGGCCATATGAGAGCGGCAAAGAGCTGATAAAATATCATATTTATTACGAACAACTCCCACATCAACATTTTTAAATCCAAACCACTTAGAGCTATTTCATGAATCAAAAAACTCAACACAGGGATGGATGAAACATACAGCATTCCCAACAGATGATTCTTCGCCTTGAATAACAAAACTCCAACTAAACTCAATATTGCGGCTTTGACTAGAAAGTTTATTCCTTCACCCAAAAAAGATGAGCTGACAAAATATATCGTTAGGCATAAGAGGTACCAAATCAATAGTTTTATCATCCATCAATAATCATTGATTGACCCTCACCAATAAAAAATATTAAAAATAAAATGACATAAAACTTACTACATCACCGCGCCAATCTGCCATGGAACAAATTCATGATCACCCAAACCAAGCTTCTCGCTTTTGGTTTGTTGTCCAGAAGCCGTCGCTAAAATCATATCGAGTATTTCTGCACCTTTATCCGCAAGCGAAACATTCTCTGTAATGATGTCACCACAGTTGATGTCCATATCATCGGGCATCGACTGAAACAATCGATCGTTGGTCGCTAGCTTGATAGTCGGTGATGGCTTAGATCCAAACGCCGAACCACGCCCTGTTGTAAACATTACGATTTGCGCACCGCTAGCGATTTGGCCAGTTACTGACACGGGGTCATAACCCGGTGAATCCATAAATACAAAGCCTTTAGTGGTGACTTGCTCACCGTATGAAACCACATCAGTTAGTGGTGTGGAGCCACCTTTGGCGGCCGCCCCTAGTGACTTTTCAAGAATCGTAGTTAAGCCGCCCATTTTATTTCCAGGCGATGGGTTGTTATCCATAGAAGCGCCATTCATTTCAGTGTAGCGCTCCCACCAAGTAATTTTATCCACCAGCTTTTGAGCGACGGTTTGATCAACAGCACGCCTTAGTAACAATTGCTCTGCACCGTAAATCTCAGGCGTTTCTGACAAGATCACCGTGCCGCCTAAACCTACTAAACTATCCGCGGCAATGCCTAACGATGGGTTGGAAGTAATTCCTGAAAACCCATCAGACCCACCACATTGCAACGCTACCGTAAGTGCTGAAGCATCGCATTCTTCGCGCTGCGTTGCATTGGCTTCCGGAAGGAGCTTTTTAACCTTTTCAACAATGCTATTGATGGTTGCCGTCGTGCCGCCGGTGCCTTGAATAGTCAGTCCGTGGAAGCGTTCGGAGCCATCACCATCAAACAGCTTTCGCATATTGGTGACTTGCATTGTCTCGCAACCCAAACCGACAAAAATCGCCGCACCCACATTAGGATGGGTTGCATGCCCCCAAAGTACTCGTTGCAAATTGTCCCAACCCGGCCCATGAGGCGCCATACCGCAACCACTGCCATGAGCAAAGGCTGCAATGCCATCTATGTTTGGGTATTCTTCTAAAATGCCACTTTGTTTCACTGCTTCGGCTGCTTGCTGAATTACGGTTGCGGAGCAATTTACCGTGGCGCAAAGAGCTATAATGTTACGTGTACCTACTCGTCCATCTGGGCGCTTGTAGCCCATAAAGGTTCGACCTTCAAGTTTTGGAATAGCTGCGCGAGCGAGCTCTAAATCTGCACCTATGTCATAATTACGATCGTGCTCGCCAAATTCACAGTTGTGCGAATGAACATGAGCACCTGCGGGAATGGCTTCGGTTGCGTAGCCGATGATTTGGCCAAACTTTCTAATCTCATCACCTCGCTCCAAAGCGACTCGCGCCACTTTGTGTCCGCTAGGAACGGAACTGGTCATAACAACGCCGGTACCTAGTGGGTCCTCACCGCTGACGGTAAGCTCAGTCAAAATTGCAACGTTATCGACGGGGTTTAGAACGAGAATGTCAGCCATTTTTATACCTGCCAGCTAATTAAAGGTTTCACAAAAAACAATGTCAGATGCTACATCGCAGCAGCAGCACCTGTCGATACGTCAGATTCATTAATAATTTATTGCCTTGCAATACTTAGCTGTCGTTGACGCAGCGCCACAAACACCCCTGCTCCAATAACCAAAACGATTCCAATCCACTTAAAACTTGGAATCACCTCATCAAAGAAGAAATACCCAAAGAAGATAGCCCATGGCAAAATCAGGTAGTTAAATGGCTGCAATATCACCGCTGAAGTAATTCTTAAAGCTTCGATCAAACAGTAGTGCCCTACAGTCCCAGTGAGGCAAAGCACGGCAATAAATACGGATTGCTCAATGTTTAGGGGCTGCCATACAAGAGGCACAAATGGCGTGGAAATCACTGAACCCATCATTGCGGTGTAGAGCAGTGAAGAATCGGTGCTATCAGTTCGCGAAACCATACGCGTTAAAATGGTGTATGAGGCAACCATTCCCGCCACAACAAGCGCCATGAGGCTGTAAACTGAAAAAGATGCTGAACCGGGTGCAATAATGATCATAGCACCTATAAAGCCTACACA
>CALKXC010000308.1 GCA_938004025.1 uncultured Leucothrix sp.
AACTTCATCAATCCCCGACTTGATAATTCAACTATTGTTGGAAGACTTTCATCCTGATAAATTGTCATATCGATCTATCCATTTTGCTACTTAAATTTCATCCTCATTGTACTCGCTAAGGATACCTCATGACGTTGCACAAGTACTCGATTTCCACAGTCTTTGTCTCAGTAATTTTTTCAGTAATGCTGTTGGCTATTCCTGCTAAGCCAGTTTTTGCAGATGTTGAGAAAGGTCGGCAGCTTATGGAGCAAAGTAAGTTTGATGAGGCGATGCAGGAGTTTCTACCCGCCGCGCAAGCGGGCAATGCAGATGCTGAGGAACTAATCGGTGTGATGTATGCCATGGGTTTAGGTGTGGAGCGTGACGACAGACGTGCTTTTGAGTGGTATTTGCGGGCTTCAATGAAAGCGCACCCTGGCGCGCAGTCAGGAATTGGTTGGTATTACGAAGTAGGGCGCGGAGTTGCTAAAGATTTGGTTCGTGCTTATATGTGGTATGTATTATCCGCGATTGGTGGTGACCCGGATGCGGCAATCAGCCAAGAAGAAGTTATCAAAAAAATGACTAAAGAGCAGGTCAAAGAAGCCCAGATTTTGATCGATGATTACAAGTCTCACCTTTACCCGTTTGATTAATCGGCTAAAGACTAATAGTGAAGATAGTTGACACCCCGTTAACTATTGAGATAAAGCTACCTTAAGAAATATGAGTTTTTCTGGGAGGCTTTATGAGTGAATTGACCAAATCGACTAATGCCGCAGATGGAAATTGGCATTTCGCCAAACCCGTTGCTGATCTAAAAGAAAATAACGTCACGATGGCGCGGGTGTCTGGCAAACAAATTGCCATCTTTGATACGCCTCAAGGTATTAGAGCTTGTGACAACCGTTGTCCACACGAAGGTTTTCCTTTATCTGAAGGCAGCATCTCAGATGGCTGCACACTGACTTGCAATTGGCACAACTGGAAATTCAATCTTGATAATGGCGACAACCTTTACGGTGGAGATCGCCTTAGAACTTATCCCGTCGAAGTGCGTGAGGGTGATCTTTGGGTAGAGCTCAGCGACCCGCCTTATGCAGAGCGCTATGACACAATCGTAAACAGCCTCAAAGAAGCATTTGATGATCACGAATACGATCGTATCTCCCGAGAAATTGCCCGACTTAAACAGCTCGGTGCAGATCCCTTGGAAGCTTTGCGTCTTACGATCGAATGGTCTTGGCAGAAAATGGAGTTCGGTTGGACACATGCTTTTGCTGGTATGGCCGATTGGTTAATGGTTTACGAGGAAAACCCTGAAGATGCTGAGTTACAGCTGGTTTGCCTGCTTGAGAGTGTAGGGCATGCCTCGTTTGATGTGCTGCGTGAATCTATCTATCCCTATGATGAGTCGGTAACGACCTACGATGAGGCTGGCTTTCTGGCAGCTGTTGAGAATGAAGATCAGATAACGGCGCTAGCGATGTTACGAGGTGGTTTAAAGGATGGTCTTAAGTTTAATGACTTTGAGCGAGGTTTAACTCATGCCGCTTTAGCGCATTATAATGACTTTGGACATTCGTTAATTTATGTCACTAAGGCAGAATATTTGATCGAAAAACTAGGGGTACAGGTCGCTGAACCATTGCTGCTGTCATTGGTAAGAAGCATTATTTTTGCCAGCCGTGAAGATAAAATTCCAGAGTTTAGTCATTACCAAGCAACGCTAGAAGCATGGGGAAATGCTGAGACCGATACTGACTTAATGCCAACGGCTGAGGATTGGTTAAATAAAGGTATTAACCGGTCACTAAAGCTAACGCTGTCGCAGAGCCATTTGCAGCCAATCAATTTGTATGAAAAGTTGCTAAAGGCCAATGCCCTCAGCATGCTTAATTTTGATTTGTCTCAACAAGATAAAACTCATGTGCCTATTTCTGGCAATGTTGGATGGTTAGATTTCACTCATGCACTAACGTTCTCTAATGCCGTACGAAAACAATGCGCTAAGTATCCTGAACTTTGGCCTCAAGGCCTGTTGCAGATGACGTGTTTTAGTGGACGAAATGCAAACTTTGCCACTGAAGATAATGATGTGAATGCATGGTGTGGGGATGACCCATCAGCTGAAATTAACGCGATCCTAGAGCAAACTTACGACCATGGCTTAGGCGAATATATTATTTCTGTGCATTGGTTGAAAACTGCTTGGGCCGTTCGAGAAGAAATGAATGAGTTTCAATCTGATACCCGTAGAGCTTTGTTAGCTTCGGTTAAGCGTTTTGTTCACTCCCCGCTGAGACGCAAACAAACACGCCGCACGGCTTATCAATCATTGAAGTTTGTCGCCAAAGGATGATGATTTAAAAGCTCATATAGAATATTCAAATACAAAACACCCACTCTCAAATTATTAGGAGTGGGTGTGTCTAACTTAAAAACTAACGCCTCACTTCAACGCTTTTAACATTTGCTCTCCCAAGGCCTTAGCTCCCGATAATGGATCATGAAAGTTGAAACCAAGGTCAAGGTTTTGAGGTTGTCCCATCAACTCTACGCTGAGTGATAGCTGCACAAATCCACCTTTGACCGCATTGAGTTGGCCTTCAAAGCTAGCGGCTTTAACATCAAACAAGCCACCTAAGCCGACTTCAACGATGAAGGTTGCGGCATCACCGAGCCCACCGACTGAAACCTTAGCGCCTTCAAGAACACCCTCAGCAACCTTAAGGCCGACT
>CALKXC010000309.1 GCA_938004025.1 uncultured Leucothrix sp.
GAAACACTTCAAGAACGCTATGGTAAGAAAGAAAAAGTGTTGATGGATAGATTGATGCGATACCAACAGAGCGTTGAGAAAGAGCAGGCTGACAGCACAAGCTCTTATATGAATGTTGGTATTACCTTGCTTGGTGCTCTATTTGGAAAGTCTCGTGCATCCGTTGGGCGTGCAGGTTCTCGCGTACTTAAGGAGCGTGGCGATATTAATCGAGCTAAAGAACGCGTTCAGAAAGTGGAAGATGATTTAAGAGCGCTGGGTGATGAACTGGAAGACAAAATTAATGACTTGATGGATGAGTTTGATGTTGAAAACGTTCAGATAGATGATTTCCAAATCAAACCAAGAAGATCAGATATTCGAGTGAATGATATTGCGGTGGTTTGGAAGCCGGTTTGATTCATGAACCCAATCGCTAATATTCTGCGCCATCAAAGGGTTCTGGTTGTGGATGGTGCGTCTGGTTCAGAGCTAGAGAATAAGGGCCATGATATAAATGACTCACTATGGTCAGCCAAACTTTTGATGGAAAATCCAGATGCAATTGTTGAATTGCATCGAGACTATCTTGAAGCCGGTGCAGATTGCATTACGACGGTGAGCTATCAAGCTACCGTTGAAGGTTTCATGAAACGAGGGCTCTCTGAAAATGAAAGTCACTCGTTACTAAAACTTTCTGTGCAATTAGCCTGTCAGGCTCGTGATGAGTTTTGGGCAGACGAAATCAATAGAAAAGGGCGAGTTAAACCGATTGTTGCTGCTTCGATTGGACCCTACGGTGCATACCTTGCGGATGGCTCGGAATACCGTGGCAATTACGGTTTGAATGAAGCTGAACTTAACGAGTTTCATGAAAAACGCATAGCCATCATTCTTGACGCTAAGCCTGATATTTTGGCCTGTGAAACAGTACCTTGTTTAGTCGAAGCCAAAGCTTTGGTAAAAGCACTAGAAAGTTTCCCTGAAGCTAATGCATGGATTAGTTTTAGCGCTAAAGACGGTCACCACACTAACCAAGGCGAAACAATACGCTCTTGCGCCGAGTTTTTAAATAAGCAAGATCAGGTGTCTGCAATCGGCATTAATTGTACCGCGCCTCAATATGCAGCTTCACTCATCGAAGAAATAACGGCAGTCAGCGATAAGCCAATCATTGTTTATCCTAACGGTGGTGGTTCATACGACGCTGTCACGAAAACCTGGAGTGAAGATACCCATCTCGACTCTTATGGGAAAATGGCGCACCACTGGTATGAAGCAGGAGCAACTGTAATCGGAGGTTGTTGTCAGACAAGCCCTCATGACATTGCTCAAATTGCGCAGTGGGTTCATGAAAATTAGTTTCATTGCCGATAAATTACTTTAGTGACTGTCTAATAAGTATTTTCTATCTATGACAAAATTTCATTTATAAATCTATTTCTATCATTATATAAGCTTTAAAAGTATTGGTACCATCTCATAATAAGATTTAGATCGGTGATCTAGATCGATAATTTCATAATGAGGTAGCATCCTATGACCCTTGATATAGCTAAATTAAATGCATCAGCTGGTGAAAAGTCCCCTCAGGAAATCATCCAATCAATAATTGATGTAGATTCTAATATTTTCGTTACAACAAACTTTGGTCCCAACTCTTCAGTTTTATTACACATGCTAACTCAAGCAAAACCGGATATACCTGTGCTTTGGATTGATTCAGGGCTTAACAAGCCTGAAACTTATGAGCATGCTGAGCGTGCCATCGACAAGTTAAACCTAAATGTGTCGGTTTATACTCCAAAGGTTACAGTGGCACGTCTGGATACCGTTTATGGTGGTGTTCCAACTATTCAAGATGAGAATCATGCTGAGTTTACAAGGCAGTTCAAGTTAGAACCCTTTGAACGCGCCATCCGCTCGCAGTCCAGTAAAATCTGGTTTAGTGCGGTGAGGAGAGAACAAACAGCGTTTCGTTTTGGCATGAACTATGTCGAAAGTGGACCTTTTGGGCTAACTAAAGTATCGCCTTTATTGGATTGGCAAGAAAGCGAAATGACTCGATATATAGATAAGTACGAACTTCCAAATGAAACCAATTACTTTGATCCAACTAAATCAGGACATAAAAGAGAATGTGGTTTGCACACTTTAAAGGTTTCCCTCTAAGTTATATTAGAGAAGCTTAGGAAAAATTAATCCCTGTTGGTATTATATTCCTGTTTTCAACTCAAGGAATAAGGCCTGATGCAATTTAAACAACTTGGTAATAACGCGCTAGAAGTTCCACTACTTTGCTTAGGTTCTATGACATGGGGTTCGTCACAAAACACGGCTGCTGAAGGGCGTGAGCAAATTAGCATGGCGCTCGCCAACGGACTCAATTTCATCGATACCGCCGAGATGTATCCTGTAAACCCTGTCGCTGCAGAAACTTCCGGTGATAGTGAAGTCGTGATTGGTGGCTGGCTTAAAGAAAATGGTCAGCGCGATAAATTATTAATCGCCACTAAAATAGCAGGCCCAGGTTTAGAGTGGATTAGAAACAGCAGTCCTATTACGCCAGCTTCAATCGATGAGGCAATTGAAGGGTCACTTAAACGTTTGCAAACTGACTATGTTGATATTTACCAACTGCATTGGCCTAACCGTGGTTCCTACCACTTCCGCCAAAACTGGTCCTACCGTGCTCCAAAGCACAGTGCAGAAATGGCCGATGATCATTTTGCAGCGGTTGCAGATCATTTAGATAAACTCGTCCAATCCGGTAAAATTCGCCATTGGGGCTTATCCAACGAGTCAGCCTGGGGAATGGGCAAATGGATCAGCCATAGTGCAGGTAAAACTAAACCCATCTCAATACAAAACGAATACTCGCCGTTATGCCGCACATTTGATACTGACTTAGGTGAGCTGTGTGTAAACGAAGACATCGGCTTACTTTCGTTTTCACCTCTAGCGTGTGGATTGCTAACCGGTAAATATCAAAACGGTGTAATACCAGCCGGTAGCCGCCGCTCGATTGAAGCCAGCATGCACGGCAGAGTAAACGACAAAGTTTGGCCAGCGGTAGATGCATACCTTGCTTTAGCTCAAGCGCATGACCTAGATCCTGCTCAAATGTCACTCGCTTGGGCTATGCAGCGCCCATTTATGGGGTCGGTGATCTTCGGTTCTACAACGTTAGAACAGCTTGAAATAGCCTTAGGTGCTCAAGACTTGATCTTGTCAGAAGAAGTTATCGATGCCATTGATGAGATTAATAAAGCGCATCCCATGCCTTATTAATGGGGTCGATGTCATGGGGTACTTATTGCACTCACCCAAGCTGCGCTTGGAATGATTCGTTGCAACAAACACCCCATCACATCTCGCAGCGTCCTTTATTCTGATCTATATAACAACTCTCTTTAAGATTGCGACTTCGCTTCATACAGACCTTGGTACAGAATTTTACGAAGAGGTATCTGGTCCATCATAATAAGCGCCTTTCAGATCGAAGATATGATAAGCGTTTATGATGGACCAGATACCGGCTTATATTCTTACGACCAATCAGGCTCAGTCTTCTCGCGATACTCTGAATCACTCTTCATTTGAGCCTCGAACTTGCCTCGCAAGTCCCGACCAATCGATATGCGATCTTCAAGCGTCTCAGCATGATAAAGCCCGTGCAATATCTCCAAATCATGGCGTTCAAACTTAGCCGTAACCTGCCTCGCTTCATAAGCGCCGTAACCCATGTGCGTCAGAATATCCTCAGCAATCTTCAGACTACTGTACATGGTTTCGCGTTGGGGCATTTCAACGCCAGCTTTCATCAGTTCTATTGCGTGAACGACATCCCAAGCTCGAGATAAGATCTTGATGTGTGGGTATTTACGCGTCACTTCATGGGCGAGTTCAACCGCTTGATCATTACCGTCGAGTGCGATTACCAGTATCTTTGCTTCGGCGATTCCTGCGGTTTCTAGCAAGTCCATGCGGGTGGCGTCACCGTAATAGGCTTTAAACCCGAACTTGGCGATTCTTTCGATATGTTCAGGATTATGATCCAGGATAGTCGCACCAATGTTGCGTGCCCCAATCATACGAGCGACGATTTGCCCAACCCGGCCAAAGCCTGCAATGATGACTTCGTTGTGCTCATTTGGCACATCCATTTCTGGTTTTTCACCATCGATAACTGCAGGTGTAAAGTAGCGCTCAACCAGTAACATTAACAATGGTGTTGTCAGCATCGATAGAGCCACGACTACGGTCAAGATGCCAGAGATTTCAGTGTCGATAGCTGTCACGGTCGTTGCAGTGCTTAACAAAACAAAGGCAAACTCTCCGCCTTGTGACAATAGAACCGAGAACCTTAAGCGCTCAGCACTGGGCATGCCACTTTTAACGGCAATGAGATAAAGTATTAACCCTTTAGCGAATACCAGTCCAACTACTAACCCTAAGATTAATAAAGGCTGGTTGATCAGCAGTCCAAAGTTGACGGTCATGCCGACTGATATAAAGAATAAACCAAGTAATAAACCTTTGAATGGTTCGATATTGGTTTCAAGTTCGTGGCGATATTCAGACTCAGAAAGCAGCACACCGACCATGAAAGTGCCAAGCGCCATTGATAGGCCGACGGCATCCATCAATACCGCAATGCCTACTACTAATAGCAGTGCGAAAGCCGTAAATACTTCACGCATGCGGGTAGCAGCAATGTATCTAAAAACAGGTGGTAGTAAATAACGACCTGAAAAGTAAATCAGGGCCAGCGCTACTAACGCTTTAAGAACACCCATTATTCCTTCGCTTTCGCCGCCACTACCCGTTACGCTGAGTATCGGCAAAATCGCCAGCATTGGGATTACTGCGATATCTTGAAATAATAAAATTGAAAAACCTGATTGTCCCGAAGGGGTTGGTAATAGGTTTTTTTCATCCATTATTTGCAGCACGATAGCGGTTGATGAAAGCGCTAAAGACATGCCCGCAACAACGGCGTATTCCCAGCGAAGTCCTAATGCCAAGGCTACCGCTGCAATAATAACGGCAGATAATAAGACTTGTAGTCCACCTTGCCCAATAATCGGTTTACGCATCTCCCACAGTTTGGATGGGTTAAGTTCGAGCCCGATCAGAAACAACAGCATGACTACACCAAACTCGGCGAAGTGCATCACGTGTGAAGCTTCATTGATCAAACCCATTACCCATGGGCCGATTAGAATACCGGCGATCAGATAGCCTAAAACGGCTCCTAAACCGAGTTTCTTAGCTACAGGAACCGCGACAATAGCCGCTGAAAGGTAAATGAAAACGCTGAGTAATAAACTATGTTCTTCCATGACTATTGCTCCGTTTCTAAGGTGTAGTTTTGTAAATGTTCTCTATAACTCTGACAGTGCTGGTCTAAGGTTTCTTTATCTATATTAAAACCGCCATATAGGATTCTGGGTGGTTGCCACACCATATGGCAAAGCCCTGCCGTCTGTTCAAAAGGGGCAAGCATTTGCTCCATGGTAAATTGATTACGACCAATAGGGTCGTAGCTGGTTCTTTCACTTCCCGCCGTAATCACCGATAAGAAATGTTTACCTGCTAAGGCAGTCCCTGTTTCGCCATAAGCAAAGCCATGTTCTAACACGCAGTCTTGCCACTCTTTTAGGATTGCTGGAGAACTATACCAATACAACGGGTGCTGAAATATTATTAGGTCGTGCTCTAGTAACGCTTGTTGCTCTTTTTCAACGTCTATTTGAAAGTCAGGGTAAAGCTCATATAACTGTTTAACGGTGACGTTTTCCAAGTCGGCGACAGCCTGAAGCAACCGTTTATTGAGTTTAGATTTTCGAGGGTGAGGGTGCGCAAATAGCAGCAGTATTTTTGGCATATTCATATTTTATTAGCCGTATTGATATTAGTAACAGTTTTTCCTATATTAGCCTATAAGTGGTTAATAAATGACTAAAATTTCATTTTCCGTTAAGGGTGTGTGCTGAGTTGCTGTAGTAGGGTGTGCACTGGGCTGATACCTGAACCGTGTCTAAGGTTTTTTAGTTAAATTTTGCTTCTGGGGAGCAATTTATGAAATTTATTATATTCTCATTTCTATCACTACTATTTCTCACAAATAGTGCTTTTGCCAACTGTCAGTGGACCTACCTAAATCAACTGAACAAAGATATTAAACACGCTCAAGATTTATTAAGCGACTACGCAACTTGTCGAACCAATTGTAAGGGTTTAGAGGTCGGGCTCAATCGCAGTCTTACGAAAATGAGTAACACGTCTTCTTGTGGTAAACATATCGTTACTGCATCCAATGCTGAAACCATTAACTTTATTGGTGGCCGATTTAAACTGATTCAAAAACAAAAATCAGCGAGCACTTGGGCAGCGGGCAGCCCCAAAAATCGAGTGACTGCATTAGTAACGTCACCTCAGAGAACCCTTAACACCTCTGCACCTTTATATAAGCCAGTAACAGTTGGTGCACCTGTAATGCCTGCAGTTCCACGCAAAGTAGTGACGCTGCCTGAGAGATCCAGAGTGGTTGGGCAAACTAAAATGGTCATTTCTAAAGACGCTTATAAAGAATTGTGGGAGGAAGATGATAATCTTTCTTCAGCTAAGCAAAGAGCGCAGGTTAATAAGAGTAATGCACAACAAGTAGCGAAGAGAAAACGGCAACTTGCGCTGCAAGCGCAGCAGAACCAAGCAAATATTAAAGCAAGGCAGCAATATTTGGCTCAACAGCGTTTAGATAAACAGCTAAAAATGACTTTAATCCAACAAGAAAAAGTTAAGTTGGTACGAGCTAAAAGAAGAGCGATGCAGAACCATTTGCAGAAACAACGCCTTCAAAGACAGCAATACTTGAAAAAACGTGCAATGGCTATCCGCGTGAATCGTCAGAAAGTTCATCAACAGAGAATGGCTAGAGCTCAAAAGCTACGTAGAAGGTAAACAGGCTTATTCGAATGTGCCTTTTTTTAGTAACAGTTTGTTTCGTACGTGCCACTGGCCAAGTGCCATTACGTCTGTAACGTTGTAGTCAGCATCTAACACCAGTAGGTCAGCGTCTGCCCCCACCGCTATTTTTCCTTTGCCGGGAAGTTTTAATAAATTAGCGACATTAGTGGTGAGGGTAGGTAGCACTTGCTCCAGCGACATTCCTAATAAAAGCGCGGCTTTTAATGTTTCG
>CALKXC010000310.1 GCA_938004025.1 uncultured Leucothrix sp.
GAAGAAACACCGTGGTTGAACCATGCCACTGGCAATACTCAGAGTTCAAACTATCAATTATTAAATATCCTCGATCCTGCTATTGCCAGTGCGCAACAGAAAAGTGCGCTTGCAAAACTTGCCAAAGCACAAAATGAGGACGGAGGATTTCCTTGGTGGGATGGTGGAAACTCGTCACCCTATATGACTCGATATTTACTGCAAAACTTTGCTAGAGCGATCGAGTTCAATATTGCAGTACCGAAAGCAACTGTTCAACGGGCTTGGCAGTATCTTCATAACAACTATAAGAATGAAGTTAAAGAGACAGTTAACGAGATCTCACACTCCAAAAGACTCACGACGCTGAGCTATATACTGTCTAGCTTTAAAGATAACAGCTGGACTAATGGGGCTTTCAGCAATAAAGAGCGTCAGCGTTTACTTAACCTTTCATTCAAAGGGTGGTTAACGCTGCCAGACATGCATAAGGCTCAGCTTGCACTTGCGCTGAAGCGATCAGGTCGACACCAAGATGCGATTATGGTTTTTGAAAGCGTCATGAACACCTCTAAAACCAATATTGACAAAGGTACTTTTTGGAATACAAAGGCTCAATCTTGGATTTGGTATAACGACCCGATTGATACTCATGCCTTTATGTTGCGCACCATGATGGAGATAACGCCACAAGATAAACGACGTCATGGCTTGGTACAGTGGTTAATGCTTAACAAGAAACTTAACCATTGGAAATCAACACGCGCCACTGCTGAGAGCATCTATTCACTCGTTCACTACATGAAGCGTGAAGGTCAGCTTGGAAAAGAAGAGCGGCTATCCGTTGATATCGGCAAGACTCTACAGAAAGACTTTGTATTTAGACCTCATGAATATACGGGAGGTAAGCAACAGCTCGTTGTAAAAGGTGAGGACATCACCCCTGACATGTCGACAATCAATCTTGAGAATAAAAGCAAGTCACTAATGTTTGCTTCAGCAACCTGGCACTTCTCTACTGAAAAGCCACCCGCTAGCGCTCAAGGAGATTTCTTTAAAATTACCCGTCGTTTCTTTAAGCGATTACAAGTAAATAATAAATGGACACTTCAGCCGTTAGCCGAAGGTGCAGCGATTAAAGTGGGTGATCAGCTTGAAGTCCAACTAAGCTTGAACAGTAAGCACGCTGCCGAATACGTGCATCTACGTGCCCCACGTGGCGCTGGATTTGAGCCTATGGAAACAGATTCAGGCTATCGCTGGGAAGGCGGTGCTGGCTTTTATCAAGAAATAAGAGACAGTGGAACGAACTACTTCTTTGACTGGATTAACTCAGGAAAATATCAGTTCAAATACCGCTTACGCGCAACAACTTCAGGAATATTTAAAGTCGCGCCAGCTCAAGTACAAAGTGTTTATGCACCTGAATTTAATGCTTATTCAAGTGGGGCCAAGCTGTCTATTCAATAGTAATAACTGAGGAGGTTGCCAGTAATCGCAATCTCCTCAAATACGGCAGTTTTAACCATCAATAGCCTTCCACTCATGATCTAGCTGCCAAGATACAAGATCAAAAGAATAATAGTTTCCACCGCCGCCGCCAGGCTGATCATACTTCCTGCTAATAGCGTAACCCGCCAAATGACACATCAACAATGCTCCAACCGCACCGTGTGACACAATAGCAATATCACCCTTCGATTCATCTTCTTGAATTAATCGAGTGACCGCTGCAACAATGCGATTTTGTGCAGCTTGAGCGGTTTCCCAACCCCTCACCGACTCACCTGGAAAAGCAAAAAATTGATCCGCAATCGCTTCAAACTCATCGGAAGGGAGATAACCTGTTGCTGATCGGTCATTTTCACCTAAAGCTTCAATTTGCTTAATGGGCAAAGTAAGATTCTCAGCCATTACCGTGGCACCATCTACAGCCTTTTTTTCCGTGCTGCTGTAAATGGAAGTGATGCCAGACACCCAAGGCTGATTGAGCATAAGACTCATTCGCTCCAAACCGCGCTCTGACAGCGACCACTCGGGAACGGGAACATCGGCATCAACCACTACTTCTGGGTGCGTTATAAAGTAAACAGATCTCATGGATACTCCTTTATCACTGAGAGGTTAATTACCTATATTTGAAGCAATTAGTTTTTAGAATTACGATAACTCGCTACAACTAACACTAGCGCAATTAGCGCAGGCAAACCTTGTGTAAACAGGATGCTCGTTTTTGCTGTCATCCCGCCAAATATTCCGGCGACGACAACACAGCACAAAAAGAACACCTTAAAATCAAAACGATCTTTAAATAATCCCCAGAATAAGCCAGCGGCTAAGAAACCATTGTACAAACCTTGATTCATTGCCAGTACCGCTGAGGACTCAGCAACTTCTGGTGTCATTTCAAATATTTTCTGCCCTACCGGATGATTCCAGAAGAACATTTCTAACACTAAGATTCCAACATGGCTGAGTGCCACGAATAAGGTAAAAATATTCGCTAATAACTTCATGCTAGAATTTCCTTGTCAATGATAGGTTACTCAGTCTTGCATTTAGTCTGAGGTGTTTCAAGTAAGCGAATTCAAGCACTAGCTTACGATTCGTTCTCCCTTACCCTTAGAAAACTGGCAAATCGTGGCTTTCCCCTCTTGGTTTTCCCATAAAACTTATAAGTTACCTCAGAACCAATTACTGGTGGGTTCTGACGTTCTTCATTGCTTAACCCTGAACCAATTCGAAAACGTGTTCCATCTGGCATTTCAACCAACAAAGCGCCCAGCATGCCTAAATATTTTCCTTTACCGGGAAGATGCTTAATGACTCTTGCTTCAGCATCTGCATATTTCTTTACTTTCAATAAGGCACTACTTCGCCCCGTTTTATAACTCGCATCTTGATGATGAAGCATCAAACCTTCTGAGCCGCTTGCAACCACCTCGTCTAACTTAGCCATCAGCGCCGCGTGACTATTGAGTCGATACTGCCTAGCCGACCGAATGTATTTATTGTCGATTGGCTCAATCAATGACTCAATGGCTAAAATACGATCTGAAAACGTCCCAACAGCATCAGGTAGTTCAAACACCTCGAAACGAACAGCTTCCCATTCCGCATCGATCGGGTCATCTTTTTTGACAGTGCTGATCAGCTGCTCAAAGGTATTGCGGGCAATCCAAAGCTCCCCATCCAGTGGCCGGTCTGGAAAGCCTTCGGTAAACCACTTTGGCGCGATATATTCGTTGCCTTGGCGTGAGAGAAACCGCTGTCCATCCCAATACGCACGAACACCGTCGTACTTTTCACTCACCCAATACTGTTCAATATCGCCGTTTTGTTTATAAACTTTTGCCAGTAATAATTCTGGATTAGCATGCTCTTTAGCGATGACCGTAATCGGTGCGAGATAAAGCATTGAAGCTAGGAGAATAATGCTGGTCACTGTAATTTTTTTCATACAGTGATTATCAACAAACCAAAATGCATATCAGATGAATTTAAAAATATAGCTATCTTTTTGAAGTGGCTTTAGTTCTTTAGCAAACGGTCCAAGTCCTCAAGAATAGTTTTGACTGGCTGTGACACATCAGGTAGTGAATCTTTCTGATTTGTTATAACAGTCTGTAGCTGCGTAGAAAGTAAGTCTTCTTGGATAAGCACCGCAGGCTGCGCCGGTTCTAAAGCAGCCTGACGGGCTAAACCGCTAATACGTCCATCGATTTCCTCCCAAACCAAATCTTCAGGTGCTTTCTTAGGATCTTTAAGCAAAGCGACCTCCAAATCAGAATTTTTGTTTGTTGCATTATCTAGTCTGATTGTTTCAGCGTCCCCTAAACGCAGAATAGGCTCTAAATAGACGGGATTACTCATTTCATTCACTTTGGAATAGGGCGAAATTAGAAATAGACTAATCAGCAAACTAAATAAAGCCAAGCCACCAAACATACCCCTCAAGAAAAGGGACCATTGGCTGTGGAGTAAGGCAGTTTCTTGCTGCGCTGAAGCGACATAATCGTCAATCGTCACATAAACCGGACGGCCCAACTTGTCACT
>CALKXC010000311.1 GCA_938004025.1 uncultured Leucothrix sp.
AAACAGAAGTACGCTTCCGCACATCACGTATTGTAAGGCTGCGATAATCAGATAAGGGTTCTTTCCACCCTTAAACCTTGCTAGTAATACTCGAAAAACGATGACGGTGATTGTATAAACTAAGAAGTAACCTGCATATTCGAGGCCGCGTTCATCGGCGAAAACGGTTTGGAAGTTGTTCATCCCGGCAAATACACTGGCACCTAAACTAACCATTATGATTGGCGTTAGTGCGGTCGATTTATGGATTTCGCTAACCGCTTTCAGACTGAGTCTTGAAGGTACTTCAGCAGCCGGATTAATGGCGTATTGCTGCACAGGTTTGATGAGTATAAAAAACAAAACCGCGCTGATAAAACATAGAGCAGCAGTAATAAAAAAAGCATCGTTCAAGCTATAACCGATTCCTTCCATAAAGGCTGCAAACACGGGTGATAGACCAAAACCTGCCATGATTGCGATGGATAACAGTGCAAAGTAACGCACGCGATCTTCCGCTCCGACTAAGCGTGTTAGCACAACGGGAGTAAGTGCGTAAGTTATGCCCCAGCCAAAGCCTAACAAGGCGCTGGCTAATACTAGTTTAATGCCAACGGCATCCGCCCAAGCATATAAAACCAATGAAAGCGAGATCGAAACACAGGCGACCGACAGAGTCTTTAAACGCCCAAATCGGTCTGCAAGATGGCCGCAGTAGTAAACTGTTGTGAGGGTAGCGATAGCCGTTATGAACAGCATCGACCCGACTACTTTTTCATTCGCACCAAAGTTATCGAAGAGGCGTGGTAGTAAGAAGGTTAATCCATAAACTCCCGCTTGCAGGAAGCTGGCAATAAAGAACAAAGTGAACATGGTTAGACGGGACATTTGGATTCCTTCCAAGAAAACGGAATATAGTGAGTTTCCATACTGTGATTATTTTAATCAGCTGTATACATCCACTTTGACTTAAAGTGAGGGCCCAGTTTTTAACAATAAAAGCCCTCAACAGTAACGGTTAGGTTTTCTTTTTCACAATCACCAACGCAATACCACCCAACAGAGCGATAGAGGCTAAGACGAAACGCATCGTCAATGGCTCACTCAAAAACACTATTCCAGCGATGGCAGCAATCACAGGCACACTGAGTTGAACGGTTGAAGCCGTAGTTGACCTCAAAGAAGGCAGCACCGAATACCAAATGGCGTAACCGAGCCCTGAAGCTAATGCGCCTGAGGCAACAGCATACCAAACTCCTGCAGTGTCTAAGGACACACTATTGAAAGTTCCCGCAGTTAAAATGACAACAAACGGTATCGTGCGCAGAAAATTACCCGCTGAGATCAGCGTAGGGTCACCTGCACCTTTACCTCGAATGGAATAAATACCCCAGGCCATACCTGCCGTTAGCATGACTAGCGAGCCGATTAATGGCGGTGCAGATAAACCGGGTAACATCAAACCGATGATTCCGGCAAAAGCTAGGATAAGGCCGATGCTTTGAAGCTTATTTAGCCGTTCACCTTTATAAAACCCATAGCCGATCATCGTGGCTTGAACCGCACCGAACAGCAACAAGGCACCTGCGCCGGTTTCTAAGCTGATGTAGGCGTAGGAAAACCCTGCGGCGTAGATAAATAATGCAATTGCAGATGGCCAATTGCCTTGTCCTTCTTCTGAAGTCTTGGTGCTTTTTAGGCTGACGAGTAACCACAATATTATTACGCCGGATAAGAGTCGGATCGAGGTAAAGCTGGCTGCATCGATTTCGGTTTGCTTTAAGGCCGCTCGGCAAAGTAAAGAATTACCGGCGAAGGCAACCATCGCTAGGACGGTTAAAGCAGCGATACGAAGCTTATTAGGTTGTTTTTCTATTTCTTGCTTTTGCATGAAGTGCCCGAGACCAAAATTCTAATATGAATAATGCCATACTCTATACTTAATGGTTCGGATGCACTGCTCATGCTGGGCTCTTAACGATTAAAGGAGAGGATTAGATTATGAAAAATAGCAATCTCATTAGCAAAATAGCCGCCATGTTAGGTGCTCTGGCAGTGCTGTTCTCGCTAACCCTCATTTACTCGCTAAATGACCCAACAGACCCTACTGGGCCAATTACTAGAGTACTCGGCAATTATATTGGAGCGCCAACTACCCCAGCTGTTGAGTCAACCCTGCAAGCGGTAGGCACCTTCGACATAAATGAAAAGAACATCCAAAAGCTCCTCACCATCTTGATAGTACTTTCATCATTAGCTTCAGGTGCGCTTGCAATCATCGCTTCTAATAAAGAACGATCTTCACTTTGGTATTCTTTAGCGATCGTATTGAGCTCAGCGGCTTTGATGAAACTCAATACACTCGTGGCAATCGCTTTTCTGTTTATTGTTGGATTCATCTGTATTAAAAATCGCAAATGGAAAATGACGCATAGTTAAACAACAGAGATAATCCCAAACTAGCCGCCAAGTACATTACAACACCGCAAGTTGCTATAACTCAAATCTCTTCTATACTAAGTAGTATAAACTTAAGAAGTGCTTCCCCCGAGCACCCGACTACCCTACAGAGCTTCTGAACAGTGTTAGCAAAAACTCTTATTCCATTTATGATTCTGCTGATTGTTGTACTGGCCTTCTCGCTTACCTGCGAGGTACGCTTTGGTTTGGGTAATGTCGGCACCTGCTTTACCAACCCTGTTGCAATGATATTTGGTCGAGACTCTGGCTCAACGACCATCACGGCATCCGCACCTGCTGCTCCGAGGCAGCCATCAGTGCCTGCCATTTCTCAACAGTCAGGATTGTGCTACCGCCCGTGTGAACCACAGCAACAAGCGGCTTCCCAACGACGCCCCGCGTGTTTGAAATGGCATAGGGCTCGAAAAGGTGAAACACAGTGGAAGTTAGCTCGCCATTACGCTGGACGTGCAGACAAATGGAGCTGGATGAAATCCATGCGCTGGGTTTCCAAAAAGAGCACTAACGATTCTGTGCTGAAAGTAGGCGAGTTAGTTTGTGTGAACTGGAGAAGAACGGTTTAACAAATACCACTCCTCTACTAGCGCATTTGGCCCACTCATTGCTATTATCAAACCAACTCATCAGTAAAGAGCTCGCCTGCCATGCAACAACACATCACTGCCCTTGAAGCCCTATTAGACAACCGTGCCGTACTCAGTGGCGATGCCATCGAGGCACGTTACCATGTTGATTGGAGCGGCGAACACGCCTGCCCACCAGCTTTAGTACTACGACCAAAAGACAGTGAAGCCGTTTCTAAAGCCTTGGCCTATTGCAATGAGCATCGTTTATCAGTCGTTATGCAAGGCGGACTCACCGGCTTAAGTGGTGGCGCTACACCCAACGAGGGTGAAGTCTCTTTATCGCTGGAACGTTTAAACGGTATTACCGAGTTAGACACTGAAGGCATGACCATGACGGTCAAAGCAGGCACGCCACTCGAAGTTATTCAGAAAGCTGCGGCTGATGCAGGCTTACGGTTCCCGCTAGATCTCGGTGCACGTGGCTCTTGCCAAATTGGCGGGAACGTCTCTACCAATGCGGGTGGT
>CALKXC010000312.1 GCA_938004025.1 uncultured Leucothrix sp.
ACGGCAAGCACTGGCTTATCCTCAAGCCAATTATTAAGATCTTCACCCATGAGATGCGCACTTACATAACGCTTTTGAGGGTCAATATCCGTTGCCTTTTTAACTATTTCACGCAGCTCACGAGAAGGAATTAGCGTCAGAAACTTTTCAAGATCAATTTGTTTATAACGCTTATTAACTAAAAGTTCTGTAGCAACTCGCGGTAGTAGTCCACCAATCAATAACTGACCAAGAATGATTCCTAAACTGTAAACATCATCCGCCACATGAGGTGGTTTGTGTTCGCGTCGTTGTGGGCTTGAATACTCTGGCGTTAAACCTTGCGGGTAAGTTCCCTCAGCTTGCTTTTCATGGGTTTTAATCAATGACTGTGAAATGCCAAAATCGAGTAGCTTTAGTATGCCTTTATCGGTAACTAAAATATTAGCAGGCTTAAGATCACAATGGATTACACCTTGCTGATGGGCTTGGTTAACAACGTTACACAGTGTTCCGAATAGTGCGACAATTTCTTTATTATTCAGTTTGTTAGAAATGTTGTAGCTATCGATTGCCTGCCCTTCAACCAGCTCCATCACAAGATAAGGAAAGCCCTCTTCAAGCGTTCCACCATCTAATAACGTAACAATATTAGGGTGCTCAAGATTCGCCAAGGTCTGGCGTTCGCGTCGAAAAAGTTCCGCTTCGATATTACCTAACTCAACAGCTTTGATGGCCACACGCTGCTGATACTCCCCATCAACTCGTTCAGCAGAGTAAACACGCCCCATCCCGCCTTTAGCAATTTCCTCGACAACCTCATAACTACCGAGCCGACGCCCAGTCAAATCAGGGCACGCCGCTATACCCTTAAGGTCTGGGGAGTCTGAAAGAAATTCTTCAGAGGATAAATGCGCTTCTAGAAGTGTTTGGACTTCCGTAAAAACACTTTCTCTATCTTTGCACTTTGTCTTGAGCCATGTTTCGCGCTGGTTCGGGGGTAAGTCCAGTGCATCGAAGAAAAGATCTTCTATTTCCGCAAAATAATCCGTTTCTACCGGTTCATTTCCTTGTAAAGCCATGCTTTAGCCATCGTCCATTTGCGTTTCACTGTCGAAAGAGAAACCTCAAGCACATCAGAGATTTCTTCATTGCTCATTCCTGAGAAAAAGCGTAATTCAACGACTTTAACTTGAAGGGCATCCAGCGCTTCCAAGCGAGTTAATAACTCATCAAGCTGTAATAAATCTATATTTGTATCAGCTTGAAAGTCGTCGACCCCTTCAATGAGAGTAACCGGTACTTGACCACCACCGCGCTTAGCAGCGTTTTTAGTGCGTGCATGAGATACCAGTATTTGTCGTACGCAATTTCCACAGACCGCTAGAAAATGCTGTTTATCATTGAATACCATGCTCTCTTCGGCACTCATTTTAAGATACGCTTCATTCACTAATGCAGTTGGACACAGCGTATGATTAGAACGTTCACGCGACATTTGAATCGCTGCCAGACGCTTAATCTCTGGATACAGCGTTTCTAGCAGTTTAGAGTGATGTTCTGATTGAGCAAGTAAATCCATATAACAAGGCTCCTTGAAAGCCTGTTTTTATTAAATAACTAATACCAAATTAGTTTGGGGCTGACATGCCATATCGCCAAAGATAACAACAACTTGCGCAAAGCTCCAATGAAATGAACTTATAGCGCAAAACATATGCAACTTACGCTAACTACCAGACAAACCAATTAGTTTATATTCACTAATCAGCTGTCCAGCTAAGCCTGTAGCTAATCACGCAACTCAAAATCATGGGTGATTTCTGCTGTTTTCTCCAACATTTTAGACGCCGAGCAGTATTTTTCAGCTGATAAGCTAACCGCCCTGGCAACTTTAGCTTCAGAAACACCCTTCCCTTCGACTATAAAATGTAGGTGTATTTTGGTGAATACCTTAGGTTCACTATCGGCACGCTCCGCAGAGATTTCAACCTCACAGTTTGTAATTTCCTGGCGAGCTTTTTGCAAAATCATCACTACATCAAAGGAAGCACAGCCCCCTAAGCCTAGTAACAGCATTTCCATCGGGCGAACGCCCAGATCACGCCCCCCAGACTCTGGCGCGCCATCCATTACAACCGAGTGCCCACTGCCAGACTCACCCACAAAACTCATGTGATCTAACCACTTTACTCGTGCTTTCATGATTTATTCTCCAACTTCGTTACAACAGCATCCATTAAAAGGCCAGCGATATTAGCATCGTAAAGCCTATCAAGCTCACGAATACAAGTCGGGCTCGTGACATTTATTTCGGTCATATAATCACCAATCACGTCTAAACCAACAAAAGTGAGTCCCATTTCCTTTAAGCTTGGCGCAACAGCTGCACAGATTTCACGATCGCGATCGGTAAGAGGAACCCCTTTTGACGTTGCGCCTGCAGCAAGATTAGCTCTCCCTTCACCTTCAGCAGGTATTCTGGCAAGCGCATAATCAAACGGAACACCGTCTACCAATAGAATTCGTTTGTCACCCTCTTTAAATTCAGGCAAAAAGCGTTGAGCCATTACAGTCGTTGCGCCTTGATTAGTTATTGCTTCAAGAATGACATTACGATTTTGATCTCCCTGACGAATCTGGAAAATCATAGACCCACCCATTCCATCAAGCGGCTTTACTACGATATGTCCATGCTTATCGTGAAAAGCTTTAATTCGCTCCATATCTCTAGAAACTAACGTCTCTGGCGAGAACGCTGAAAACCAAGTGGTGAAGAACTTTTCGTTAGCGCTTCGAATACTGGAAGGACGATTAAGCACTAGGCAACCTTGCTGCTCCGCAAGATCTAATAAATAAGTACTATAAATATATTCCATATCAAAAGGGGGATCTTTACGCATCAACACACAATCTAGCTCCCCCATAGGCTGATTATGGGATTGAAGGAAAGTGAACCAACCCTCATTATTGTCTGTTAACTCAAGCGTTTGGCTTACACAACTTACAACCCCAGACTCCACGTAAATATCCGACTGCTGTATATAATGAATGTGCCAGCCTCGACGCTGTGCTTCTAACATCATTGCGAAGGTACTGTCTTTAAAAGGTGTGATCGATTCAATTGGATCCATGACGAATCCAATGTTGATCTTTTGGCTAGACATCCAAGCTACCACTCTGAAAATGAAGAGGCTTGATTGTAGTCACTAAATCGGCAAAAAAAAAGACGGACAAAAAGTCCGCCTAAAGTTGCGAGGGAGCTGGTATGATTCGCAAACTAAATTTTACGAATCGAATTTTTTACGTTAGCTGTCTATTGATAGTTCTTTAGACACGTCGTCTGACATAACGTACCCCTTGAGTAGGACCGAAGAATGTTTTGGTTCAAAAATGTGTTAAATTATTTAAGTTAAATTTAGAAAGGTCGAAATTTACTCAATTTACTGCGTTTTAAAACAGCATTGGGAATAGAACCTTAAACATCGAACTATATTGAGTGAAAGTTTGTAAGTTCGATGAACCTTATTAAAGACAACAGCGACTACGTATATGAAAGCAGTGCTGAAAGAAGATGTTAAAAAACCAGCGCGAGATGATCGCTCTGAAGACGCTCAGCTCCTGAAACAAATTCAGGGCGGTGATCGTGACGCTTTTTCTACACTATATTTAAAGTATCAACCGCGCTTCCTAAAGTACTGCACGCGAGTCTTGCAGAATGATGTGGCACTAGCGGCAGATATTGTTGATGAAGCGATGATTGAAATCTGGAAATCTGCTGGCAACTTTGCTGGCAAATCGCTTCCTTCAACCTGGATGTATTCAATTATGCGTTTCAGGTTGATTGGCTATCTTCGTAAGAACAAGGAAATTCTCCTTGAAGACGATTCGATGGCAGTCAATATGGAAGACACTGCTTTAAGGCCGGACGAAGAACTAGAGTTAAGCCAGGCAAATTCTCAACTTGTTGAGCAAATGGGCCATCTTAGTGATAAGCACAGAGAAGTTTTAGAGCTCGTTTACTTTAAAGAACTCTCGGTACGTGAAGTCGCAGCTACTCTAGATATTTCA
>CALKXC010000313.1 GCA_938004025.1 uncultured Leucothrix sp.
ACCATTCTCTACAAGAGCGATTAGTGCTTTTAGTTGTCGAAGTTCCATATCATTTTTTGGAATATAATTTCATTATCTATCATTTTACATGATTAACCATCTCACTAAAATAGCCACATCGTTTGAATAGATGTGGAGCCAAAATGCAATTCCAACAGTCCGTTAACTTTGCAGCAACCTATAACCCTTTATCGCAGTTTGATGAGGATGGCTTTTTGGTTGACCCAAATATTTGGACCAATGAACTAGCTTCCCAGCTAGCTGATCAAGCTGACCTTGGAGCGCTTAATACTGCGCATTGGAACATCATTCAATTCATTCGCGAGAAGTATTTAAGCATTGGCGCTATCCCCCCAATGCGTATCATTTGCCGCAAGCTGGGTTATGAAAGAGATGCGGTTCAAGGCTTGTTTGGTGGGTGTACACAGCTTTGGAAAGTTGCTGGCTTGCCAAACCCTGGCGAAGAAGCAAAAGCTTATATGGATTAATACAGCGTTTTATCGGCCGCTCCCTCCAGGACAATTTTGGGTTGAGTTAAATCCAACATTGACGCGGCAACTCTAAGAGAATCCCAGTGGTTCTCTTTTTTTATGGACTCTGTTAAAACTTTAGGGATCTTGGCATACTCGCCTTACTAATTTTTCAGGAAAATATCATGGACAACGATACTCGTATCAAAGCTGAAGCGGCTGCTTTTCGTGGCCTAGTTGCACATTTACAAGAGCGTTCTGACGTACAGAATATTGATCTTATGAACCTGTCGGGTTTTTGCCGTAACTGCATGAGCAAATGGTACATGGCTGCAGCTAACGAGATGGGGGAGGAGATGGATTATGACCAAGCTCGCGAAGCAATTTATGGCATGCCTTTTTCTGAGTGGAAGGACAAGCACCAAGCCAAAGCGAGTGATGAGCAGATCAAAGCGTTTGAAGAAACTAAGCCGATGCACGCTAAGATCAGCGGACACAAGTAAACCGGTTAAGTTTCTGCTAAAACTAGAAGGCCCTGTTATTAGCTAACAGGGCCCTCAGCGCTACCGAATTAGGAGTGATGCTTAATTCGGAATGACCTTGAATAAGAACTTAGTTCTTACCATTGCCCAGATAGTGAACAGCAACGCGGCGTGGATCATGGTATTAATCCAGAAGTCTTTCATTTCTGGGAGTGGCGTATTGGCAATTATCAATAAAAAGAATATATGTACGTAGAATACGTAAAGCGATGCCTGCCCTAGCGGAATGAAGAACCATCCCAGTGCTTTGTTAATGGGCTTCCAGCAGCGCGACAAAATTGCGTACATGGTAATTAACAACACGACGACATTCAGCACTCTGCCTGGCCCTAATTTATATTTTTGGAAATACTGCCCGTACCATGAGTGGAAAGTCTCGGGTGTGATCATACGAAAACTGATGTCTGAAAACTGCGTCATTGGGTTATTCCAAGTCAGCACGAAGAAAGCGGCCGTTAGGGCAAACGATACATAGAGCAATATCTTGCCAAGACTTGTCGTCGAGAAGAACTCAACAATTTCTTTCTTAAAGTAACCTGCAACCACACCATGTACGTAAATTAACTGCCAAGCCAATATGGGAAAAGCATATTCAAACTGAGCGCCTGTTGGTCGAAACGCTGGGCTACCATTGTTTGGCTCATGCGCACCAAAGTTGATGAAGTAGATGACCCAACTAATGCCTAGCAGCAGGCCGACACGCTGGCGGCTAATCATAAAAAATACAAACGGTGTCACCAGAATAAACATAGCGACATACATACCAATAATCTGGAACTGATGAGGGCCAATTCTTAATAGAAACGCCTGACTCATCAGTTTGAAAACACTCGCATCAGCAGGTGGAAATAAAGGATAAACTTTTCCACTGAAGGGGCTATGAAAAGTGGTAATAATGGTCGCATCAATTTCAGGTAACAACCTTATTGCCGCAATAATAAAGATCAACATGACATTCGTTAGATAGAGCTTTACCGAACGATCCATCAAAGCGGGCATCGATGCGGCTAAACCTTCATTCCGCAGTTTTTTTCCAAACACCATGCCAACGACAATGCCGGCTAAAATCACAAAAATTTCCGCGGTAGAAACCACTCCAACTCGCTCCCAGCCGATGTACATAAGTGCGGAGAAATATTCAAAGTGACTAGCAAATAACAGCGGTATTACGATGCCTCTCATGAAATCTAAACGCAGATCACGAGTCGAACCCGTGTCAACATAAGCCCATGGCCTGACTTTTGGTTGCTCAGCAATTTCTTGCTCTAATAACGATTCTGATACGCTCATTATCAAATGCTCTTTATTATTATTTTTTTAGGCTCTTACTTTGGCACAAAAGTACTTAATAAGACGTTAACCCTGATCGTTCAGCAAAAATTCTCCTGCTAGAACTTCCAGTTATAGCTTAAGGACCAAGTCCCGTTTTCTTGAAAGTTATGATAAGGAATTTCATTAGGTCCATAATTTGAATATTGTAAGTTTATTTTATTAGGACGCCAGTCACTGTATCCAAATCCATAAGTCCATTTTGGAGTACCGTCACCCTCTAGCGGCTGACTGACAGAAGCATTCAAATACCAATTTTTCACAGGCGACCAACGTAAATTTGCAACGGCCGAGCTGTTTCCTTCTACGGGCACATTAATCGCACCCGACAAGCTAAGCTTGTGTTTCTTTAAGAAATCTGATTTTACAGAGTATCCAAAGTTGGCCACTGCTTTTTCTAAAGCCAACCCTTCCCCAGGTTTTATAGGCCCCCAGTTATTCAACTGAGCCGAAAATGTTCCAGGATGCCAGTCACTGTAGCCAATACCCCACGAGTAGCTGAACGGATCGTCAACTTCCTCTAAATTGTAGTTCCAACCGACTCTGGCAAACCAATAACTGTCCTTTATCAGTTTTCTATTTATTGAGCCACCAATTGCTTTGGCACCCGTTTTTAATGTGTTTTTATAGTAAACATTACCCGCTAAGCCTATGGTTTTCTTTTTTGGCTTTACCTTTATGGCTTTTTTATTTTTTGTAGCTTTTTTAGTTTTTTTTTGTGGTTTGCCTTGTGCCTTGTTTTTCTTTCCGCTTATTAACGTGTTTTCAAAAACCTCATCCTTTAACCGATCCTGTGAAAACTCAAACGACCCTCCAGCTTCGCTTCTAACTTGAGTATCTTCAAAGACTTCATCGCTAAAATAGTCATTTGAGAACTCGAAAGATTCGTCAGAGCGTTTTGAATCTGACGTTGAGCCTGTCAATTGCTGGATGATCATCGTACTTAAAGCAGGAACCTTTAACGGCTTTGCTGAATATTTGCTATAGACCTTAACCTTACTTTTTAAGGAAGGGACCTTTACAGGGTCATAGCTTGTCGTCACTTCTTCCACCCATAGCTCTGTATCTAACGGCGGCACATCCCGCAACCGAGTATCGGGTTTGTATTTTTCTTGTATATTTCCCCTTCTATTTACTTTTTTTTTCCGTTTCGGCAAGCGACCTAGCTTACGATCCTCTTCATACTGCTGATATTCACGTAAAAGTTGTTCGATAGACTTTTCAGATTTGGGCGCCTGTCCTTTTGGATAGGGAGAGTAAGTAAACACACTCGAAGAACGCGTCTGTTTCTTCTTTTTCCTAGGCTTACGTTTGCTATTTTTGCTAGCTTTTTTGACTTTTTTAACTGGCTTTGAGGCACGGGCTGAAGGAGCCTCACTCACCAGCAGCATAGTCTGCAAATAAGGAACTTTAAGATAGCCAGGTGATTGCTTTACCGCTTTTTTCTTTACCACCGCCTTGGTTTTAACCGGCGTTTTGTTAGCCGTCGTTACATGCTGCTGACTCTTCACTGGTAATGCATTAAGTATCTGTTTAACTGCTTCTGACTGGCTCACCGTTGAAGCAACCGTTGTACCAATATCAGAACTTGATATTGCCGTTTCAACCGTGCCGTTGTATTCGTTAACCGTCAGCTGAATCTTATCAACAATCAATACATTGCTCCCCCCAGAAATACCGCCAAGCAGTCGTTCTATAAGCGAAGCATTTGTATTAACAACTAGATTAGGCTGGGTAACAACTTGAGTCACTGGAACCCTCTGTACAACTGGCTGCTGTACTACCCTTTGTTGCTGTACTACCCTTGGCTGTTGAACGACCGTCTGTGGATAATACCCCTGATTGTTAGTATTGTGATTCCCCACGTACTTAACAGGCGCTTTTTGCACAACCTTCTTAGGAGCAACATACTTCGGCTTATCTATGAAAACCTTGGTTAGCAACTTAGGCACTGGTACGGCCAATTTCTCGATCAACAATTTAGAATTTAACAGCGGAATCGTAATAGGCACCGGCTGTAAATCAACTGAGGTCGCTAAGGCAGGCACCAGCTGTGGCATTTCCTGTATTTCTACCAAAGAGACAAGTTTAGGTATCTCCTGAAGTTGTTGAATCAGTTTTAGCTGAGTGAGTAGCTCCGGAACAGCCTGCGCAACGGGCAGCAGCTGCAAATGCGTACTCAGATTGGGCACTAACTGCGGAACAGGGACCAGCTTTACCTGTGTCTTCAAACCAGGCACCAATTGCTCAACGGGCAGTAGTTCTACTTTAGTGTTCAAGCCCGGAACAAGTTGAGGTACTGGAACAATGTTTAGTGTCGACATTAGATTGGGCACCAATAATGGCACATCGACAATCTTTACATTAGTGTTCAGCTCCGGAGCTGCTCGAGGGTACAAACACTCAGGGTCCCAAGCATGAGGATACTCACTAGAAGCATCAGGCTCGCCTTCCACTATGTTTTCCTTAAGACGAATTTCTGAGATGTCAAACAGTTCAGAAGTATCGGGATGTGGAAAACACTGCTGACGATATATTCTATGAAACAACCACTCATAATCAGAACGTAAACTGTTCTGATCCAAATCTAAGATTTGCGGTACGAAACGATTGTCGGTTTCACCAAGAAACCCTAACGCGCTGAAACCCTGCCACTTTTCTGGAGAAGCTTCAGCTGCTCTGACCCTTTTAAAGCCAGTACTGGTTCGTTCTAGGTCGTAAAAAACACCTTCTTGAAATACATCACAATAATTCCATTTGAGTAGCGTTCTCTCTACTTGATTTCTGAGCGAAGGAAAACGATCCGATGCGCCCAGCATAGATTTTAAAACGATATCTAAGGTAGCTGCATGCAAAGTGCTTCCATCACCACTTTGCATTGATTCATTTGGGAATTCTTTTTCAGAATCCTCAATATCCCACATCGTTGATAAAGCCGATCTGGCAACTGACTCAGTTTTTGCGCAAGCGAGTATCTTACTCTGCTTGAGTAATGGCGGAATCGAGTCATCCGCAGACGCTGTAAAAGACCAACAAAAGCTTGCTAACACAACAAGCCTTAAGCCTTTTAAC
>CALKXC010000314.1 GCA_938004025.1 uncultured Leucothrix sp.
TCAATGAAGTTCGTAATTTTTTATTAGCGAATGCACTTTACTGGATTGAAGAGTTTCATATCGATGGCCTACGGGTTGATGCTGTGGCTTCAATGCTTTATCTCGATTACGCGCGAGACGCAGGCGAATGGCTACCCAATGAAATGGGGGGAAGAGAAAACCTAGAAGCGGTCAGCTTCCTGCAAGATATGAACCGTATTGTTCATACCTCCCTTCCGGGTGTTGTTACCATGGCAGAAGAGTCAACTACTTGGCCCATGGTGACTAAGCCACCCGAAATGGGCGGCCTTGGCTTCTCCATGAAGTGGAATATGGGTTGGATGAATGACAATCTTGATTATATCGAGCAAGACCCTGTGCATCGTAAGTACCACCATAACAAGCTGACCTTTAGTCAAATCTATTCATATAGTGAGAATTTTGTATTGCCGCTTTCGCACGATGAAGTGGTACATGGCAAACGCAGCTTATTTGAAAAAATGCCCGGTGACCGCTGGCAAAAACTGGCAAATTTACGGCTAGTTTATGCTTGGCATTATGCACACCCCGGTAAAAAACTATTGTTTATGGGCGGTGAAATAGCTCAGCCTGAAGAATGGAATGAGATGACGCAGCTTAACTGGATGGCTGGTGAAGATACTGACCGCAAAGCGATAAGCTCACTCATTGCCGATCTAAATGGCCTGTATCGAAAAGAAACAGCGCTCCATGATCTAGACTTTTCGCATGAGGGGTTTAGTTGGATTGACTGTAATGATTCAGATCAATCGGTACTGGCCGTGTTACGTAAAGACCGTGATGGCAATCACATCATCGGCTTATTTAACTTTACCCCAGTTCCTCGCGAGAACTATCGTATCGGTGTACCTGTTGCCTCCGATTATAAAGAAATTTTAAATACCGACTCGACCTACTATTGCGGAAGCAACTGTGGAAACAATGAGGTCATTCCATATCAAAAAGTACCTTGGATGAATCAACAACAATCAGTAGAACTCACTTTGCCACCGTTAGCAGCGCTTTACTTAAAGGTGACTAAATGAACGTTCTATTCGCAAGCAGTGAAGTATGGCCATTAGTAAAAACAGGTGGCTTAGGTGATGTCGCTTACAGCTTACCAAAAGCTTTGCAGGCGCTAGGGCAAGACGTAAAGATCATTTTACCGGCCTATCGCGAAGTCTTAGAAAGCTGTGATGGGCTAAAAATCTTGGGTTGGATGGATTCGCCCTATGGCTACCAGACGCCAACGATTCGCTTACTTGAAGCGACTCATCCGCAATTCGACCAGCCTTTTTGGTTGGTGGACTGCCAATCTCTATATGATCGGGCCGGAAACCCTTATGTCAATGAAGAGGGATATGATTGGTTTGATAATGCTGAACGATTTATGCAATTCAGCTGGGCAGTGTCACAAATCGCAACAGGGCAAGTTGTCGACGATTGGCGAGCGGACGTTGTGCATGCTAATGACTGGCAATGTGGTTTAATTCCAGCCTTTTTAGATCATCACCATCACCGTCCAAAGCGTATATTTACCATTCATAACCTCGCGTTTGGCGGCCATTTTTCAAAGGAAATTTATCAATCCCTGAAACTACCTGATACTTGGTGGTCACCGGAAGGTGCTGAGTTTTATGGTGGCTTTTCAATGCTGAAAGCAGGCCTCATTTATTCAGATGCCATCACGACCGTAAGCCCAACCTACGCAAAAGAAATTTGCACATCAGCCTTTGGCTATGGCATGGACGGAATATTAAGTTCTCGAAGCTATAAGCTCAGTGGCATATTAAATGGGATTGACGAAAAGGTGTGGGATCCGTCGAGTGATAGTTATTTACCGCATCATTACTCGGTAGATGCTATTGAACCAGGCAAGCTAGACAACAAACGCGCCCTGCTTTCAGAACATATTGATACTGTCAGTGATGCAGCGTTGGAAGCACCGCTGTTTGGTATGGTCTCACGACTCACCGAGCAAAAAGGGATTGATATCATCACCAAAGCGATTCCAGCCATGATGATGCAGACTAATGCGAACTTTGTGCTGATGGGCTCAGGTAGCAGCCATTACGAGGCAGTCATTCAAGACCTTCGTAACCAGTACCCTGATCGCGTTTTCTGTTACCTCGGTTACTCAGAAAAAATGGCGCACATGGTTGAAGCGGGTAGCGATATATTCCTGATGCCTTCACGCTATGAGCCTTGCGGCTTAAACCAAATGTATAGCTTACGCTACGGCACATTGCCTATAGTGACGAATACCGGTGGGCTAGCAGACACAGTGATCGATGCATCGGATGGCAATAGCGAAGCCAATGGCTTTGTAATGAATTCATCAGACATTAACACCCTACTTGACACTATGCATCGAGCAGTAGACGCATATAAGGATAAATTAGGCTGGAAAACACTTCAGCAAACCGCAATGAACAAGGATTTCAGTTGGAAAGTTAGCGCTGAACAGTACCTTGAACTCTATAAATAAAATCGTTCTAAGCTAACAAAGTACGTAGCTTAGAATTTCATGTGACACACGAATGTCGCGCGAGTTAGGAAAATATAATGGGCAACACTGATACAAACAAAGAACATCAACAAACTATGAATAAATTATCTCTCGATAGCGAATCAATTGAAGCAAGTTTCAAGCATTACCTCACTTACTTTTTAGGTAGAAGCACAGAAACAACGCCAACTTATGCTTACAGCGCGATGAGTTTAGCGCTACGCGATAGAATTATGGCTGACTGGCGCAATACGACGCTATTACAAGAACAGGCAGGAACACGACGCGCCTACTACGTTTCACTAGAGTTTTTGATAGGTCGCGCATTTGGTAATCACCTGCTGAATCTGGATGTTAAAGGGCCAACTCAAAAAGCGCTTGAGTCGATGGCTTTTGAGCTAGAAGACATCGAGCAAGCAGAGCACGATGCCGGTTTGGGTAACGGTGGCTTGGGTAGATTGGCCGCTTGTTTTTTAGATAGCTGCGCATCATTACAGCTACCAGTAACCGGTTACGGGATACGCTATCAGTACGGTATGTTCCGCCAAGAAATCATCAATGGCTTTCAAGATGAAGAGCCGGATCAATGGCTTCGCGATGGTAATCCATGGGAAATCGTTCGACCAGAGCACGCGGTTAGAGTTAAATTTGGCGGGCACACCCAGTACAGACACACTGATAATGGGCGGTTAGTCGCTACTTGGGTAAACACCAAAGATGTGATTGCCATTCCATATGATATGCCAGTCACCGGCTTTGACAACGACACGGTTAATACCCTGCGTTTATGGAAAGCAACGGCGACTAACGAATTCAATCTTGATGAGTTTAACGCAGGCAGCTATTCAGATTCAGTTGGCGCTAAAAACAGTGCTGAAAACATCTCGATGGTGCTATACCCAAATGACACGACAGAAAGTGGAAAAGAGCTGCGCCTGAAACAGCAGTATTTCCTAGCATCGGCCAGTATTCAAGACGTGATTCGCCAATGGGAAAAGCGTTTCGATGGCGAGCCAGACTACAGCCAATTTGCGGCTGACAACGTATTCCAAATGAATGACACACACCCGACTATTTCAGTCGCAGAACTGATGCGTATTTTGCTAGATGAAAAGCATTTAGGCTGGGATGAGTCTTGGGAAATTGTCACCAAGTCACTTGCTTATACAAACCATACCTTACTTCCAGAAGCTCTTGAGAAATGGTCGGTTGGTTTATTTGAGAGCCTGTTGCCTCGCCTGCTTGACATCATTTATGAAATTAACAGCCACTTTATGCAGACAGTCGCACAACGTTGGCCTGGCGATACCGCTCGACAATCAGCGATGTCAATTATCGAAGAAGGTCATGGCAAAGCAGTTCGCATGGCACACCTTGCAATTGTCGGTAGCTTTTCTATCAACGGTGTTGCTGCGCTTCACTCTGAGCTACTAAAGAAAGGATTGTTTAGGGACTTTTACGAGCTATGGCCTGAAAAGTTTAACAACAAAACCAATGGCGTCACGCCACGTCGCTGGATTGCCCATGCTAACCCTTTGATGACTGAGTTAATCAGCAGCAAAATTGGTAATCATTGGATTCAAAACCTAGCTGAGATCGAACAATTAAAACCGCTAGCATCAGCTGATAACGATGAGTTCCATCAAACATGGAAAGCGGTTAAGCAAGCGAATAAGTCGCGCCTTGCTAAGCTCGTTAAAGAAAGCTGCAACGTTGAATTTAACGTTGATGCAATGTTTGATGTACAGGTTAAGCGAATTCACGAATACAAGCGCCAGCTACTTAACGTGCTGCATGTCATCCACTTGTATATCCAAATCAAGCAAGGCAATACAGAAAACTGGAGTGATCGTTGTGTGCTAATCGGCGGTAAGGCCGCGCCTGGTTATGTGCTCGCTAAAGAGATCATCAAGCTAGTCAATAACGTTGCTAAAATCATTAACAGCGATAAGGACGTGGGCGACAAGCTCAAACTAGCTTTCTTCCCCAATTACAACGTGTCGTCAATGGAAATCATTGCACCCGGCGCTGACCTTTCTGAACAGATTTCGACTGCAGGTAAAGAAGCATCTGGTACTGGCAACATGAAATTCATGATGAATGGCGCGTTGACGATTGGTACTTATGATGGTGCTAACATTGAGATTTTAGATGCTGTTGGAGAAGACAACTTCTTCCTATTTGGCCTTAAAGAAGATGAAGTTGAAGCACTGAAATCTAGCTATCAACCCGAGCATTTCATTAATACTGATGCGGATCTTAAAGCGGTGATTGATTTACTCAAGTCGGCACATTTTAATTCTAATGAGCCGGGTATTTTTGACAACATCATCAATACGCTTATGAATCCTCATGATCCTTGGATGACCCTTGCTGACTTCCGAAGCTATATCGATACGCAAAAATTGGTATCTGATGCTTGGCAGGACCAAGAAAAGTGGGCTCAGATGAGTATCATGAATACGGCTAGCAGTGGATTCTTCTCTACCGACCGCACGATGGAAGAGTACAACGATGATATTTGGCAGTTGAAAAAAATTAAC
>CALKXC010000315.1 GCA_938004025.1 uncultured Leucothrix sp.
GCACAGATAATACAAATGGCAATATAGCCTTGGCTACGGCTAAACTTGTCAGTTTGGACGTACAGTCTTTTCCAATCTAGCCGCATAAATAACTAACTCAACTAACAGCTGGCTTAGCCAACCGTGTTTTGATCTTTGAAATTAAATACCAAGTCGAGGCACCTACTAGCAACCCCAAGCAGTCCAATATTATATCGTTAAATTCTACAAGTCGGTCAAATCTGTGTCGTTGCACGCTCTCCGTCACGAAAGCAAATGTCAGTATATTAATGGCAAGCAACGGCAAACTTACACCTGATTTGGAGGCCAAATTAAACGCAACATAAGACAAAACACAAAAACCTGCAAAATGACCCAGATTAAATATGTTGCCAATATCCGGATGGCCATATTTGTCGATTGTTAAACCAAGCATTTCGTATATTGGTATTAATTGGCGCTCTAAAGCATTCCCAGACACTAATAACCCAAACAGCATGACTACCATGATAGCTGCTACGCCTAACACGCTCCAAACACCAAAATTTCGGTAGAGTTTCAAAACTAGGAACGCTGAAACTATGATGGTAACCAGAATTACCGCTATCACGGTCCCAATGTAGTAAGGCGAATACTCCAAGAGCTCTACTTCGAGATCACTTAACGCATAACGAGATAAAAAGTCTCTAAGTAACAACCCAGCGTGTACGGATGTAGCAGTATCGGGAATATGTATAGTTTTCGACACCAGAGAGCCCGGAACGGGCTGAGGCAATGGCGATACCCATTCAACCCAAAATCTTTCTTCCGCATCGCTGCCAAACCACACCAAAAACAGGGAAGGCTCCATATCAGCCGTGTATTCGGCCACGGCAACTTTTTCAGAATTTACCTTCCCTGAAACACGCACAAGCTTTGGATTTAACGCGTTTTGAGGGAACACATACTGCTTCGATATAGAAGTAGCTCTCTCGACTATTGGCGATAACGTTAGAGAGTCATCCACTACGCCAACGTTTTCTGTGGGACCTACGAAGGTCCAGTCTTCTATTGTTCCTGGAAAAGATGTTTCTAGCTTAGCGGTGGTGTTAAAAATATAGCCTGAGCCACCTGAAAACCACAACGCGAAAAAATATAAGACTAGAAATACAGTTAGAGCACCATGCGTAGACAACGATCGTAAGGGGTTCATTGTTCGTCATCGTTTCTGCGGAGAGCTTCCACCGAGACAGTATAGCTTGGCAAAGCTCTCCAAAAATGTGTCTCCGTTTTACGAAACAAACAATTAACAATGATTCATCTTGAGAGTGTGGAGTTGGCCGTTAATCCTTCCTCTCAGCGTGATACAACAGGCTAAAACAAGCCCCTTATTCGCAATTGGCCATGAAAGCCATAAACTCTTCTAAATTGGTATAACCATCGTTGTCAAGGTCCCCAGAGTGATCTTCGCCATTGCTAGAATTCAGCCCCATTAGAGCTTCCCAACTGTCTGCCATGCCGTCTTGGTCTGCATCATAGTTTGCGGCATGGCCAGTGGTGGAACCGTAGATGTTAAAAGTCCTCTGAGTAGTCGTGTTGTGACTACCATTACGGACGTTCTCTCCAATCCCGATAGCTCCAGTACCCGCGTAGAACTCCTGAATTACTCGGTTGTCAATTGCGTCTCGAAAAGGTTTCGAAGCTCCCATGCAGTTCATATGTGAACTGCCCTCAGCTGCCAGCTCTAGGATACTGACAGGAGTGCTCGTGTTGGCGTCAAACGCTGGAACCCCATCCGGTGAATCTGCATTGGCATGGCGAGTCATAAGCACCGCATCTTCCAAATCTTCGTATTCAGGAATGTAGTAGTTGTTACCTACTGAATAACGAGCTGCCCCTGCGCTACTACTTTTTCCCAAGAACAACGCACAGCGGTAATCGGCGATTCCACAATCCGGATTGGAAGTTCCTCCCTCTGTATCAGGACCGCTTTTCATTAAATTGTTACTCACAATGACGTCGGCATCTGAACCTGATTGCGGTCGAGCTGTGACACCCACGCCATACCAGTTGTAGATGATATTGTTCGCAATCTCACCAGCGCCACCCCAAATCATAGCGTTTCTGGATGAGTTATGAGCAATAAAATTATTGACGATTGAGCAATTGGTGGGCCTGAATGTAGCGTTGTTGTTGTTGCAACTGGGACCCATGGCATGATAACCCCAGTTGGCATGTGATGCCGACAAGGCATGTGAGCTATCTGCATCACCTTCCGCGACAATAGAGTGACTCAGCGTAACGTTCTCCACGCCCACTTGTTGGCTGCTATCAAGGTAAACTTGAAAACCCTCATCAGTCGCCCACGATAGCGACATGTGATCCAACATAATGTTGTTGGACCCACCCCTGACTGTGAAGGAACGCCCCGCAGTAGAGCCAGGATAACCAACGTCCACGCCTCTCACTCTACAATGGCGGAAGACTACGTCATGAGCTGAATCTTGAATGTTTATCCCATGGGTTTTAATGACAACTCCAGGGCTGGGTGCTGTCTGGCAAGCCACTGTTACGAAACTTGCATTCTCGCCACTTAAGGTTAGACCACTGTTGCTTGTATCGAACAAGCCACCGACTTCAAACACGATGTTTCGTGGCCCCGTCTCTACCTCAAACGCTTCTCGTAAAGACGTCAAATTGTCGTTGGCATCTACAATGTCTTGGACCGTGTTGACCACCACAACCCTGCCTCCTCGACCGCCAGCTGTGTTCTTGGAGAACCCTATGGCACCTGGAAAAGCCAACAACCCTTCTGCTTGTTGTTGCGATTGTATTTTTGCTATTACCTCTTGCTCCGCACTCGATTCAGGTGTGGGAAAACTTGAAGGAGTGTCTATAACATCAGGTTCAGGAATACTTTCAGGAGCTGGAGTTGGATTTTCCAGCTCGATGGTCGGTGAAAAAATTCCCGACTCCGGAGTTGGCTCAGTGACTACCTCAGGCGTGAGCAGGGCTTCAGGAGCAACGTCAGGGGCCTGAGTTGGTTCAGTGACTATCTCAGGCGTGAGTAGGGATTCAGGAGCTGCTTGAGGTGTTGGCTCTGGCTCAGGAACAATTTCAGCCGTCGGCTCCGGTAGTTCTTCACTCTGCAACGCTTCATTGCCGCTTAACGTTTCAGACACCTCGATTGCTGATGAATCTACGACGCTTTCTGATTCTGAAGGAGACCCTACTGCACCTGAAAGAGTTGGAGTCACAGCAGGACTTAGTTCTTGAGCTAAGGCAGAGTTATCTGCAGATACCGTAGTTATGGATTCGAAGTCGCTTGTGCCTGCATCGTCCTCACCGCTCTCGACTATAACCGCACACGAGTTACTCGTACATATTGAATTAGCAGGAACTGACTCCTCTATTACTATTTCGTTCGTTGTTGTATTGATCAATCTAAATCGATAAGTGTTCGCGTCAGAACTAGGTAACCACGTAAATTGCGGTGTTTTTAAAGTGATTGATCCGGCAGGACTCACAGGAACGATTGTCGCAATTGGAATGTCATCTTTATAGAGAGCGTTTGAAAACTCCCAGACGTCATCGCGAGCTACCGCATCAGCTAACGCTTTGGCTTCCGTATCGAATATCGTAAATAGTGTCTCATTACTCCAAAACCCGACACCCAATTCATTCTCTACTCGAACACTCCAACTGTACGTTGTGTCCGATTGCAACTGATAGCTTGAAGCTTCGAGTTGAGACTCTTCTAAAGCCCCAGAAGCAAAGGCTGCACCAAGTTCTTTTTTGTCATTGGTAGCATCGCTATCATCGATTTCTAAGCCATTGCCGTTGGGGCTGCAGGCTATTAGTGAAAGGTGCAGGCACAAAAGGATCATGATCCTGAGCATTATTTATCTTCTCGAGTGGCGATTCTAACATCAGTCTGAAAACCTTTAGCTGCACACCCAACAATCGAAGCCACAGGTCCATTCCTAAAGTTTCGGCTAGTGTAAGTGCTTCTAAAACAAATGTTTTGAAATCAGTGACCAATGGCCAACCCATTTGAGACACCCGTCACATTAAAATAAATAAATCGCAATTTATAATTTATTTTGAACTAGCGGCTCTCAGATAATCTCAGATATGGCTGCTGAACCCACTGGTTTTACACAAGTAAGGAGATCAACTCTCTGGTTAGTTTCACGTGACTTGCCACACAGTGTAATGTTTGAGTACACCATCTCAGCTAGCACGAAAAACTGAGGGTGGTCCGATTTCAACGTATCAGCAATGACACTGATCTATGCGAACATAAACTCAAGGACAATCAAATATCTTACCGGTAAGGTTGAGAAGGAAACTCATTCTCAGTTCGTCATTGGACAAACTTAATATGAGCATATGCTCATTTAATTGATAATAAACTAGCTGAAAATACCGTTCAGAAGTTTACGGTAAACACCCATATGCTGCTCAACCACTGACTCTATCTGCATCGTATTTTCAACGAGCTCACGTCCATTCTTACCCATCGCTTTTCGCCTGTTGTCATCAAGCAGCAACGACTGAATAGCATCGGCAAGCGCGTTAGCATCTCCTACAGGCACCAACAGGCCACTTTCATCAGGCAAAATTGCGTCTCGACAACCTGGCACATCAGACGTAACCACAGCTCTGCCACAAGCTCCTGCTTCGACCAACACTTTCGGTAAGCCTTCATGATACGAAGGCAACACAACCAAGTTAGAGCCTTCAAACAGCGTCGATATATCTTTTCTATGCCCCAGCATTGATATGGCTGGGTTAGTTTGAAATGAAGTGATTTCTTGCTGGTTAAATGCCGCCGGGTTTCCCTGCCCTAAGTTGCCACCCGCTATTTGAAATTTGGCGTCAACACCGCGGTTTAGCAGAATCGAAGCTGCATCAGCAAACTCCTGTATTCCCTTGTCTTTTAGTAATCTTGCGGCAAGCGTAACAACAGGTACACCGGTTGGTTCAGAGACATACCGATATTCGCTTAAATCAACACCCGAGCCTTTTATTAGCGTCGATGAACGATCAGGATTCCCAATAAATTGCTTGAACGTGTCTTGATTATGCTTGTTCTGAAAGATGAGTTCAGAGTTTTGATGGTTGGTTGCCATTTTGTACAACGGCATGATCACTCTTCGGAGCATGCTCTCAACAGTCCCTTGATTAGAGAATATGGCTCCTAGGCCCGAGATAGCGTAAACGCAGCCTGGAACGGACAAGAGTCTTGAGATCAGGCCACCATACAATACGGGTTTGATAGTGACCAAATGGACAATGGTGGGCTTTTCGCGTTTGATAATCGACATGAGCTGGAAAAATGCCCTAGCGTCTGACAGCAACGATCGCCCTCTAGGTGAAAGGTTCCAATGTACGAATTTACAGCCAGCCGCAGATATACGGCTGACAGATTCGTCACCGTGGGCAACTACAACCGCCTCCATGCCGTCAGCTATTACACGCACCGCGATAGGTAGCCTGTGCGATTCAAAGAACCAGGCATCGTTGGTTACAAATAATATTTTAGGGGTGCTACCGGACATCGAGCCAACGAATCCAACACATGAATTGCCACATTATACGTTACATCTCAAGCCTTCAAGAGTACTTTATTACCGGCTTCCTAATCTCTAAATACTACCCGACTATTTACAAAGTACTGAAACAGTACAACTATGGGCACTGAGATTATTTTCCCCACTCCACCATCAAAATTTGTGAGTTTTTCGACAGCCGCGATAATGAAAATACCCAGAATGTAACCCAATATTATGACTATGGAGAAACCCAAAAATCTTGGAATTATTTTGTCCGTCTTTTTAAAATTTAACCAAGCATTACACACGAAGCTAAATACAGCAGACGTGGGCACAGATATAGAATGACTGAGTAGCGCAGACAGCTCAAAGCCGTAGAACGAAATGTAAAACAAACCGAGGTCAATAGATGCAGCGATTATGCCTATCAAACCGTATTTAATCGCATTGACACTTATTTTAATTCGCCCTAACAACTCAATACCGTCTTTATTGATGCTCAACATACTTTCTGACTTCAACGTTTAAATCCTCTAAAACTCCCCGCACACTATTACGAAAAATTCTTACTGTATTAATGACTAGGAGAAAGACTGTCGGATAGTGAAGACCGACTGGGTCTATAAAAAGCGTAACCTAAGCGGTTCCATGTGTAATAGGAATGCAAAAAGTAGTTACCCACTGCGGCGAATACCACACCGACCATGTACACAAGGTATAAACCAACGATGTTGGTAGTAACAATTGAAAACGTTGACATTAACGTGCTGACCACCGATATTTGAATAATCAATCCGTATAGGCATACAAATTGATAAAGAGCAAAACCTTTGTAAAACTGAGCACCACTAAAACTCATGGGCGTAAAGGTGAATTTATTATTGGCGTAATAGGTCCACATTATTGCCAGCTCTACGCCAAAAACAATAGATACTGGCATAGGTACACCTGCAGCTTTGAATAGCGCAAAACCGCCAAAGTTAACC
>CALKXC010000316.1 GCA_938004025.1 uncultured Leucothrix sp.
TTTTAGATCTGAGGAAAGAATAGAAGGTGTATGAACATTGATGAGCTGCTTTAGTTTATCTGCTGTCAATTCAGCTTGCCGTTTACCTATATTAGTTAAACCTGTGTCGAACCATCCGCCAACTTTATTTTCAATGTGATGCATTGATTGTGCATGCGTAACTACGAAAATGTTTTTCATGATTAATGTTCATGCAATCGTAAGGAAAATAGAGGATGTTTGAGAGTATTGAAATCTTAGTAGGATCGTACGATAGATTCATGGATTGGTACGGCTAACATCAACCATAACCTGTAGTTGCGGTTCATGCGCGTTGTGAGGTACTCATCGTTGTGTATGAGCCGCAACTATCGGGTTCATGGTCTCGTTAGGTGTGGACGTGGGGTGCTCGATCTTCACTATCCTTTTCATTGTAAGGATCGATACGTATAAACTCTGGGCCTACACGGGATTGAATTTCAGAGGCGACTTTAATAGCTACAAGATCATCCATGTCTGGTTTAATCGAGAGTAAGGTTACAGTCGCAAGGAGGAGGGATAGCCCAACTGCATCGGCTGGATCCGTTAGGCCTGAATCGCTAGCGCCAACCAGTAAAACTTCGTTTTCTCTAAAATGACCTCCCAGACGACCCCCAAGCCCTTTGCTGCCTGCATGTACATTTTGACTAGCCCATTTGTAGTAAGGGCGAATGTGGTCAAGCTTAACGTCTCTTTCTATATCACTGAAATTAGGCTTACTGTAGTTTAAGGTGTTGGCAGCCCAGCCATAAGGACTCTTAAATTCTTGTCCATATAAATCGACAATAGCATCATATTGGAGCTTACTTTCTTTTATTTCTTCCTCAGTGAATGGGTACATATTTGTTCGATCTGAAAACTCATTGATCTGTAAGCGAGCTTTATGTGCTTCAATAATGACGTGCTGAAGATATTGTTTGGCCACCGTTGTACCGTGTTTTTGTACAAAGCAGGCAGTAGCCGCTACTTCATGTAGTGCTCGCCACCTAGCGTGGGCTCCATCTGCGTAACCGCCGATTAGAAGATGAATACATTCCTTTGATATTTGGCACGCACGCGCATGAAGTCTCACTACTGCTTCAAATACATAATCATCGTTTTCGACTGCTATTGGTCGATATCTTTTGTTGAATACTGATCCCGCCTCTGTACATACCTCTGAAAGAGCTTCTAGTAGATCAAATCCTGTAGACCAACTCTTAAAGTTTCGACGAATAAACCCAATAGTATCGCGCCGACCGTTTTTTAGTGAACTAGGAAGTGATGTGAGTATTTCTGCTAGAACATCAGCGCTAGCGTTTTGTACTGTATCCATACTGGCTTTTTCAAGTATGTCCAGAATATTGCTCTCTTCATCAGTGCCAATTGCTTGCTTAATTCTTTGTAGCGCATTTTTATCAAAAGTATCCTGAAGCGTTCCGTCTACGGTCGACATTATTATTCAGCTTTTCAATTCAATTTAAAATTATACGATTTCAACGATGCAGATGACACACCTAACATCTGCCGTGACTTGCAGTTGAGTTTTTGGGACCGTAGCGGCAGCGTAGGGAGCAAAAAGTCAGCTGTCGAGTCCACGGCTCAGTTAGATTTGCGGTGCATGTGTCTGACAAGATATTTCTTATTATGAATTAGATATTTCATAGTGGCGAGTAAGTTTTCTAACACTAGACTGTTCTTTTAAGTCTTCTACCACACCAGTGTAACCAGGATAAATCACTGATCTGGAGAAACCTATCGAGTTTAGGTAGATCAATAGTTCGGGGGCTTCGGTGATAGGAAGCGTGTATGCTTTAAAGAAGTGCAAAAGATCAGGTCTTTTATCAAGAGTATATTTTATTAGAGAGCGTCTGTCGGTAACCGCATCCTTGATGGAAATATCTTTTGATAAGGTGCGTAGGGTGAAGCAACCTTTTTGAGCAACAATATGGTTGTTACCATGCCTGATCACTCCGACAAGATGTAAATCTTCAATTTTTAAATGCTCACCAAGTTGAGGAATTAACATCGGTCCAGCGTTCAAGGTCCAGACAACTAGTTTGCTATCTATATTGTCGGGTGGAAACGCTTTTACTAAATCTAGAACTGTAGAATCAGTTTTAAACTGTTCGTCGAATTTTTCATTCAATCTGCTTACAGCACCGGATGCTGCAAAATACGCGGCTATAAAATGTGATCTACTCCAGTCTAGCAGTCGTGTTGGAAGTTCATGGTGCTGTGCGAGTCCAAGTAGCGGGCGTAGCTTTTTGTCTGGCCAGTCAATCTTTGATGGAGTTGAGTCGTCCACAAACGCACCACCACTGCCTATCAGTCCATCTTCGTCTGGAATTTGCAAACCTAAGGTATTTGCTTGGTCGAAAAAATTCCGCAGAGCGAGAAATTCATATTCAATTTGCCAATCTTCACGATCCAACCACTGGGATCCGCCGTTCATTCCAGCATAGGTGACCAGCGCATCTTTGTTATTTGGCCGTAATGCTGCGGGAACTAAATTGTGAGATAGATTTGAAGCTCCTCGCCATAATGTGCCATATGAATAAGGTACCTTCAATGGTAGTGTTTTATTCTTTACTGGATCCTTCGGTCCAATGGCCTTTATGAATTCTCTATAGTCACTAAATTCGAAGACAAGATCATGTTCTGACAGTATCTCGTAGTCGTTCATTGTCGGAGGCCGAGTATTGTATGAGCCAATAATTATACAAGCTTATGCTAATTGTTTATTGAACAATAAATGTCCATTTTATCAACGCTGTGTAGTCTCTTGTACCAAGAGTGCTCAGTATCTACATGTGAGTAAATCTAACATCAAGTAGACAGCAAATTGCAGGCGTATCCAGAGACAACAAAAACCCAACCCCCAGGCAAATCTCCGCTGCCCCCACTATAACTGTTTGTAATGCCAGTACTAATTAAACAGCACGCCGAAATATGTA
>CALKXC010000317.1 GCA_938004025.1 uncultured Leucothrix sp.
TAATTATTCTGTTTTAGTTTGTGAATTGGGCAAGTGTATACCAAAGCAACTCATTGCTGAATAGATTGGGTGAAAAACTTGAGGCTGGTTATTATCTACACATAATAATAAACTCAATAAAACACTAACTTCAGGACGACAACAAGGATGAACAGTCAGCCAAGCCAATCTAATAGTATTGTTTCAGTTCACACCATCGCGATGGATGCCCACATTATTAAAGGGCGATTAGAGGCAGAAGGAATTCCAGCCTATCTCACTGATGATCAATACATAACGATGGACTGGATGTTTTCACAGGCTCTAGGCGGGGTCAAAGTAAGGGTTCCTTATGCATATAGAGAGCGCGCTATCGCTGTTTTAGACAATAATCAATCGGGAGATTTCGATCTTAGTAAAGCTACTGATTTGGACTTGCCAGAATTTGAGCAAGAGTTGCTGGAAGACTCAAAGATTCACTGCCCTGAATGTAACAGCATTCAAGTAGGGCCTTTTGATTGGTTTTGGAAGTTATCGCTATTGGTTTTATTCACTTATCACACGCCAATGGCTTTCTCAAAACAGTATTATAAGTGTCGGAAGTGCAGGCACATGTTTCGATTGAAGAAAAGCCGTCACTCAAAGCTGCTTCGAGTAACGGCTGTCCTGGCTTCAGTTCTGCTGGCTATGATCGTGATCTTCTCAATGTTTGCTGTCGGTCGAACCACCTATCATTACACTGACGCAGAGCCTGTTTTTCTGTCTATTGATGAAGAAGTCGAAGATCCCAATTGGCTTAATGAGCCTTTAGAGGAATAGACGACTTATTCATCGGTTCATGCAATCAATTTTGCTCGGCTGCAACAACAGCTAAGACACGTGTGTCTGTGGAAGGCTCACTTAAGAAATTAACTCTTGTCATGAAGACAGGCAGCGTGTCTGTTTCCGATGATGTGACTAAGGCAAAGTCAGCAATACCTTCTATATCGTTAGCAAACGTACCACTCACTGTGAATGTAGAGGTTTTGGTTTCTCCTCCGCCTATTGTTGTCACTCTTCCAACTACACCTGCTTCAGTCACAAGAGACAAGGTGGTAGCAACAGTATCTTGGAATACAACTTTCACTTCCAAATTACACTCAGATCCTGTCTGACAGCGGTTAGCTACAACAGCATCGTTAATATCAAACTTAAACTCATTACTGGCTCTGGCGGTGTATTCATACTTTCGAACCCCTTCAGTTTCCGTTTCAGCTTCTGTTTCAATAATAACTTCAGGTAAGTATTGAGGAATACTCCAAGGCTCTACATCTCTGCTAAATGACATCGGGTTTGATTTTTCACCATTACCACTGACTTCAGTTAACCATCGGCCATACTCACCAATTCTTAGATAAGATGTTTTATCGTTATAGCTATTTTGAACTGCGCAGTTTCTTAGTGCTTGGATACTTGGATGTACTATGGCATCAGTGGCCTCTGGAGTATTAGGATCTAGTGGGTCACTAAACCCTCTGATATATTCTGGCCTAATATATCGTTCACCCATTACAACAAACGCATCTGGCGTGTCAGTCTTTTTACGGCCGAGCGTTTTCGCTAAATAATCAAGAAACCCAGGGGTGTTGTAATCAGAAACTAGTTGGTCCTTCCCTTCCGTAATCATGTCATACATAGCTTCTGTATTGAGCTGCATATGATTTCTTCGCATCTGCAAAGCCCTTAAAGAAGACATCATGAAACGATAAGGCTGAGCTTCATAAGGTCCATGTCTTTGAATTACCCAATCAAAATTACCATACTCCTCATTTTCAGTACCCCAGTAACGGCGTTCCGCGTAAGACTCTGCATAGTCCTCATCCATCGTCATTTTACAAGTATTGTCAGGACCCGTTTCAACGAATCCAACGCCATAAACTGGGTTATTGTAAGACATCCAGTCTTCAATTAAGCCATCACGGTTACCAACACCTGCGCCTAAAGCATAGGGTGTAATTTGGGTTGTCTTTATAGTGTTTAGCTTTTCAACAATACTATCAGGAACGATTCCTTCAGAGTTCCATGCCTTGTAAGCAAAGCTTTCTAAATTGGTCATCGCTAGCTTTGAAGAAAAATCGATAGACGCGTCGTATTCAGATTCGTCTGTATTTTGGTTGAAAGCATCAGTGTAAATACTAATGATTCTCTCGACAGACTCTTTGAAATTCCCAGCAGACTCATCAGATTCACCGGTTGACTCATCTATGCCAGCAATAGTTAAACCGTCCTCTATATCGAGGGCGTTTCTTAACTCTTCTTCTTTAATCCCAAATTCACCCCAACCGTCGTCGCCTGTATAAAAATTGTATGTTCCATCCTTCTCAAGCACTGGGTTTTGATCAGCCTCAGTACAAAAAGTGGAGTAGTCATTCTCATATGTGCCATCTGTAAATTCCAAAGCATCAGCGATTTGCTTGTACTCTCCATCAGCGATTCCTAAATGCACCCCGACGATCTTGGGATTATTCGCGTATCGATTCGCGAATTCTTTGATGAAAATTTCCAACTGGGCCATATAGGATTCTTGCCAAAAAGCAATAGAACCGCCCCCGTAATAATTGAAATCATCTCTAAGTCCGTAAGGCGCGTCACACAGGGAATTTACTTCTAACCTAACCAAAACTTTATCTTCTTTCCCTTCATTCTCTAACTTTATTAACAAATTATCTAAGCCATTAAAGTTAGCGAATGCTTCCCCCTCCTTACTTTCCTCGCCTGTATTTTCCTTATACCAACGTATCGAGTAAAAGACAGTATTGGTATAACTCTCAGGCTTACTTGCGGCGGGAGTGGTATCACGCACTAACCCACCATTAGGGTTTTCATCAGCATAACTTGGCAAGCTCCAATCATAACCCGCTGCAAGTGTTCCTTGAGGGACAGGAGGGTTAACAATGAAATTTACCTTTGAGGGAATAGAACGGTTGTAACCGTTGCTTGACCTAACAACAAATCGATACTTCCCTGGCTCCAGCTCAATGTGGCTAGGCAACTCATAACTACAAAGCACCGCATCGGTTACTTCATCATTTGTACAGACATCGGCTGGCACTTTTCCTTCTCTATATATCAACCTCCTACGTTCTCTAGAGGTAATATCAACTAGGCGAAAGACATAGTGAGGAGTACCTTCTGTCGGCATCCACTGAAATGCAGGCTTACTAGGCAGTTCGGTTATTGCATTTTCAATCGGTGAAGTAATAATTGGGCTTATCGGAGGCTCCCCAGACACAAAAATAATATTTCTTGAAATTCCAATTCTCTGACCAGATTCATTGAATGCCAACACCCGCCATGTATAACGTCCAAAATCTTTCATCCCCGTCGTTTCATCTGGCGTTGTGAATGTGCAGACACCATCAAGGCAATATTCTGAGGCGTTGATTTTCGAGAACGGCCTTGGGTTATAAATGACTTGCTTTAAATTTGTGTCGCGAATAGAAAAAGCGTATTGAACGGCTCCAGATAAGTGCTTCCACTTATATTCTTGTTTTTCTAATGGTGCTATTTCTAATCTATTCTCAGGTGAAATTAACTCTAAAACTTCGGCCTGCAAACTAGTATAAAAAACGGAGGTAACCATAATGCCTAAAAGCAACGTTCGCAATGGATTGAATATAGTGGAGGTCATGATCAAGTTCCTTTTGAAGTGAGATCCAACGGGAATGAAAAGTAAAACAATGATTTTTTGTACAAAGTTTTACTAATGAGTCACTAACTTAAGCCACTAATAAATGGTAACAAGACCCCTAAAGGATTAGTGTAGGCATTAAATTGATATACGGTACCAATATCAATGAACATGTTTTTCCGTTAATTTTCTCTGCTCTTGGAAACATCCGTTTCTAGTTAAGATTCAGACAGTTTTTCTAAACTAGCGGTAATGGAAACCTCGCTTGCAATATAAACTACGGCCAACTTGTGTGCTGGCTGCTTGGGTAAGCAATAAAATCAACAACCCAATAATTTGCACCTCCCATGACTCTGGTCTAAGCTACAAAAAACACCGGAGACAACATGAAAAACAACAATACCTATCAAGTTCCCAGCGGCGGAAACTTTGACTTTTCAGCACTCAGCAGCAGCCCTTCAAAAAAAACCGACAAAAAAGCGCTAAAGAAGCAATTAAAAAAGGAAGTTGAGGCTATCGCTGAACTCCAGCACCGCCTATATGCCGAGGACAAACGAGCATTGCTGCTCGTGTTTCAGGCAATGGACGCCGCAGGTAAAGACAGCACGATTCGTTCAGTGCTCACCGGTGTTAATCCAGCCGGTTTCCAAGTGTTTTCTTTCAAACAGCCGTCTAAAGAAGAGTTAGATCACGACTTTTTATGGCGCACGCAATGCAAGATGCCAGAACGTGGCCGCATCGGCGTATTCAACCGCAGTTATTACGAAGAAGTGCTGGTAATAAAGGTCCACCCTGAATATCTTGCTGGGCAGCGAATCGAAATACCTGAGGATAACCCAGAAGGCTTTTGGCAAGATCGCTATGACTCAATCAATGACGCTGAACGGCACTTAGCAAAAAATGGCACTAAGATATTAAAATTCTTCCTCAATGTTTCCAAAGAAGAGCAAAAGCAACGCTTCTTATCAAGAATTCACGACACTGAGAAAAACTGGAAGTTTTCAAACTCAGACCTAGGTGAACGAGCGCTTTGGGATCAGTACCAGCAAGCTTATAAAGATGTATTAACCCAAACATCAACCGATGCCGCACCTTGGTACGCTATCCCAGCAGATGATAAGCCTTATATGCGCTTACAAGTGGCTAAAATTATCAGAAAAACCTTAGAAGACATGGACCCCAAATACCCAGAAGTGTCAGAAAAAGCATTAGCTAAACTAGCCGATGCCGAAAAAGTGCTGAACAACGAGAGCTAATCAAGTCTAAAATTCATACATTTTTTAAGACTTCAAATAAAGCGGAACAGTTCCTGGAACAAAACCATCGCAAGCAAAAGTAGGATAATAATTCGTCAGAATAAGCGCCTCGCGACTCAACCCAGTCGCGCAGCCGACTGGGTTGAGCTTGTTTAAGCATTAAACAAGAAGCCGAAGCGTTTATAACGAATCATTATCCGCCACCAAATTAAGCCCGCTCAATCGCCTCATCTTTAGCTTTATCAAGCTCTGCCAATAAATCATCTGGCAACTTCAATGCAGCAACCAATTCATCCAAATAAGCGCTTTCCATTTCATTATCTTTATCAATCAGCATAGACGAAATTAGATAAATCTCAGCCGCGGTTTCAGGCGTATCGGCTAACACAGCAAACTGTGCAGGCGTGGTTGGTGCCGCGATTTCGTTTTGTACAAATCCAGCGATATCACCAGTAAGGCCAAAGTCAGCAATTTTCTGATTGATGTCCCACATTTCACCGGCATCAATATGACCGTCAGCCTTTGCAGCCGCGATCATCGCTTTAAGCAGGATCATGCTTCGCTTATTAGCCGCCTCTTCGTTTAATTCATTCACCGGCAACACTTCTTGAGCTTTGCCACCGCTGGCTGCCTCAGTAGCACCTGAGGCCGACCAGTTTTGATACGCCTGCCACGCGATTCCACCAACCGCTGCTAAGCTACCCAGTTTTAGAGCAGAACCCGTCAGTTTTCTGCCTGACTTTGTGCCCACTAACAAAGCCATTACACCAGCCGCTACTGCGCCCGTTTTGAGTCCGGAAATCGTCGCATCGCGTTTTTCACCTGGCTCTTCTATATCGAGTTTCTTTTCGACCACGGCTTGTCCTTTAGCCGCCATTTCACGACCCGTATTCAACAACTCTTCAAGTAAGCTTTTCGCATTCATTAAGGGAACCCTTATTTTAATAAAATATAAATCATTACTAAGTAGATAGGGTTTTATAGAAAGGTAATCAAGGGCAATGTAATGTAAAGCACTAGCTTTACAAAAGCTTAAGGTAAGCGTGCTTAAAGAACCTGCTTAATAAATGGCACGGTAATTTTGGTCTGTTGGCGAATACTTTCCTGATCCAACACTTCAAGCATCGTTAGCATTGAGCCCATGTCACGTGGGTAATGGCGGTTTAAATATTCTAAAACGCGATCACTTAAATCAATTCCACGCTGTGCAGCTCTCTGTTTTAGGGCTAAACCTTTATCATCGTTCGACAAGCTTTGGAGGCTATAGGTCTCTCCCCAAATCAAACGTGAGCCTAAATCTGGCAAAGAGCATTTTAAATGACGTGGGTTTTCATTAGCACTAAACAATAAACGCTGCTGACTGGTGCGGGCATGGTTGATCAAATCGAATATTGACTCTTCCCAATCCCTGTTTCCAACGATGAAATCAACATCATCGACCACCACCATATCCATCCCATCGAGACCGCGTGTCACTCCGGAGCCATAGCCTGCTAAGGCTTTGAGTGGTAGGTATGAAACGCGTTGACCCAGCTTGGTTGCAAAGTTACAGCAGGCTTGCAACACATGAGTTTTTCCGCTGTGACTCTCGCCCCACACAAACATTTGACTGCCGTCAGATGAGCTTTCTGAAAAACCCTTTAATAAGGTTAATAAATCTTGATTAGCCTCTGAAGCATAGAAAGACTCAAAGCTAAGCGCGTCACCTGTGGCGACGTTTAGAATCATTTGTTGAGGCATCAGAGTTTATATATCTGGCTTTCGAGATAACTATCGTGAGCATGCCTTAACAACACGGCTAACACCGCACACACCGGCAAGGCTAATAAAATACCGAAAAAACCAAACAACTGGCCACCCGCTAACACGCCAAAGATAACAGTAACAGGATGTAAACCAATACGATCTCCAACTAACATGGGGGTCAGTAAAAAACCTTCAAACATTTGAGCTACGGTGAATACCACTAAGACCCAGAACACCATCATCATACTGCCGGTTTCTACTAATGCAGAAACACTCGCAATGGCGACTCCAACGATGAGGCCCATATAAGGAATAAAGCTAATAATGCCAGAGATAATGCCAATGAGTAGTGCAAAGTCCACTCCAACGATACCTAAGCCAACACTGTAAATAGTACCTAGGGCTAACATCACCATGACTTGTCCACGCATAAATGCGCCCAACATTTCATCTGATTCTTTGGCTAGCTTCACTACTTTCGGTTCAAGGTTACGAGGCAATAACTCACGAATATATTGAACCAAACGGTCCCAGTCTCTTAATAGATAAAAAGTAATGACTGGTATTAGCACTAAGTTGGCAGCCCAACCTAGCAAAGTCAAACTGGACTTTGAAATGGTACCAACCAAGCTTTTAATAATGCCGCCTGCTTTAGTCCATTCACCTGACAGCGTATTCGCAAGGTTCTCTCCGCCAACGTCTGGCAAATTAATGCCGAACCCCTGAAGAAATGGCTCAAGCGAACCACCAAACCATTTCAGATAACCTGGTAGCTTCTTGGCAAAGCCAACGATTTGATCTTCTAATAGTGGAATTAGCAGCACAAAAAACGGCAGCATGATTGAGAAAACAACAATAAAAACAATAAGTACCGAATTGGTACGCGAGATTTTATAAGTTTCTAGTCGGTCAACTAACGGGTCGCCTAGGTAAGCCAGCAAGGCACCGGCTACAAAGGGTAATAAAATAGGAGCCAACAAATACAGCAATAATGAAGTGATGCTAAAAAGTGCTAACCAAAACCATCGTGTATTTGCGGTCATATCAGAAAACTCTTAGTTCAAGTCCAACACATCCTGCATGCTGTAAACGCTGGGTGATTTACCAACTAGCCAATTGGCTGCGCGAACTGCACCTTTGGCAAAAGTCATGCGGCTCGACGCTTTATGGGTGATTTCAATACGCTCACCAATGTCTGCAAACATGACGGTATGTTCTCCGACAATATCACCTGCACGAATAGTTTCAAAGCCTATTGTTTTACGATCTCTTTCGCCAGTTACACCTTCACGACCATAGACAGCACACTCTTTGAGGTCACGATCTAACGCTTTGGCCAACACTTCGCCCATGCCAAGCGCCGTACCGGATGGCGCATCGATTTTATGGCGGTGATGCGCTTCGATCACTTCCACATCAACCGTATCGCCTAGAACACGTGCAGCCATATCTAACAGCTTGAAGCAAAGGTTAACACCCACGCTCATATTAGGAGCAAACACAACAGGGATAGTTTTTCCTGCCTGTTGAATCTTTTCCTTTTGCTCATCACTGAAACCCGTTGTTCCGATCACAATCGATTTGTTGTTTGCAACGCACCAATCTAAATGCGTCATCGTTGCATCGGTAGTCGTGAAATCAATCAGCAGATCAAAATCAGCGGCATCGTCCAAAGACGTAACCAGTGAGACTGAGTTTTTACCAACGCCCGCTAACTCACCAGCATCCGCGCCAGCCAGCGAGCTGTTTTGTGAAACAGTGGCTGCCGTCAATACCGTATTTTCATCAGCATGACAGGCTTCAATCAGCGTTTTACCCATGCGCCCTGCGGCACCAACAATAGCGATGTTACTCATGACTTATTGTCTCCCGTGAGCCAGTCTTTAACACTGTCTAAGAAAGACGTGCTCTTGTCACCCCAGCCATGCTGCTCAGGGCTGTGCTTAGCACTGCCTTCGATCAAGGTATTGTCTAACTCACGCAATAAGATCTTTTGCTCTTTAGTCAGATTGACGGGGGTTTCCACTTGAATCTTACAGAACAAATCACCTTCAAACGCATCACGCACTGACTTTACGCCTTTGCCGCGCATTCGGAATACTTTTCCAGACTGAGAACCGGCTGGAATCTTCAGGTTAACCTTACCGTTTAAAGTCGGCACTTCCACTTCACCACCCAATGCTGTCATGCTAAAACGCACAGGAATCGTACATCTCAAATCACTGCCGTCGCGGGTGAATATATCGTGAGGCTTTAGTTCCATTTGCACGTACAAGTCACCGGCTGGGCCACCGTTAATGCCACCCTCACCTTCACCTGACAGGCGAATGCGGTCGCCCGTATCAACACCCATCGGGATCTTAACTTCTAGCGTTTTGCTTTCTTCAACGCGGCCTTGACCATTACAGCTGCCACAAGGGTCTTTAACAACCTTACCTTTACCTTGGCAATTCGGGCAGTCCTGCTGAACAGCAAAGAAACCTTGCTGAATACGAACCTGACCTTGCCCGTGACAAGTTCCACACGTTTCTGGTGTTGTACCAGCTTTTGCTCCACTTCCACCACACGGCTTACAACTGCGTAATGCCGGTATGCGAATATCAACCGTTGTTCCAAAAACAGCCTGCTCAAGATCTAGATCAAGGTTGTACTGTAAATCGTTTCCACGAAAAGCTCGATTTCCACCGCCGCCACGTCCGCCGCGACCACCACCAAAGATTTCATCAAAGATGTCGCCGAAACCGCCGCCGCCGCCAAATCCGCCTTGTCCAGCTGAACCGTCAACACCCGCATGGCCAAACTGATCATAAGCCGCACGCTTTTGAGGATCTTTCAGAACATCAAATGCTTCTTGAACCTGTTTAAAATTAGCTTCTGCATTGGGATCATCAGGATTACGGTCAGGATGAAGCTTCATCGCTTTTCGACGGTGAGCTGTCTTAATTTCACTGTCACTGGCACTTTTAGAAACGCCGAGAACTTCGTAATAATCCGCTTGGGCCATACTGGTAACCTAATTTTGTAGCTTAATATGCAAGCAGGCGCCCAGAGAAAACCCTGCGCGCCTGTAATCTTCTAACGAGTAAATTGCTTACTTCTTAGTGTCATCAACTTCTTCAAACTCAGCGTCAACAACATCGTCGTCAACAGGCTTCTTTTGAGCTGACTCAGCACCTTCAGGAGCGCCTTCTGCTGCACCGGCTTGTGCCTGTGCTAAAGCACCTGAAGCTTCCATGAGCTCTTGTGACTTCTTCTCGATCAAGTCTTTGTCGTCGCCTTTAATCGCCGCTTTAACTTCATCAATCAATGTCTGAACTTTAACCACTTCGTTAGCATCAGCCTTATCGCCGAACTCTTTCAGTGACTTCTCAGTGGCGTGGACCATGCTATCAGCAGAGTTACGCGCATCAATCAACTCACGCATCTTCTTGTCGTCAGCAGCGTGCGCTTCAGCGTCCTTAACCATTGCTTCGATCTCATCATCAGACAGACCTGAAGATGACTTAATCTGGATAGACTGCTCTTTACCCGTCGCCTTATCTTTCGCCGACACGTTCAAGATACCATTCGCGTCGATATCTAGGCTAACTTCGATCTGAGGTGTACCGCGTGGTGCTGGTGGGATGTCCGTAAGGTCAAAACGACCCAAAGACTTATTACCCGAAGCCATCTCGCGCTCACCCTGCAGTACATGCACGGTCACTGCGTTTTGATTATCGTCAGCCGTTGAGAAAACCTGCTGTGCCTTAGTAGGAATAGTCGTGTTTTTCTCGATCAGCTTAGTCATGACACCACCCATCGTCTCGATACCTAGAGACAAAGGAGTAACATCCAGCAATAGAACGTCAGTAACCGATCCACCTAATACACCACCCTGAATCGCTGCACCCATTGCAACCGCTTCATCAGGATTCACATCTTTACGTGGCTCTTTACCAAAGAAGTCAGTAACCGCTTCTTGAACCTTAGGCATACGTGTTTGACCACCGACCAAGATGACATCGTCAATCTCAGAGGCTGACAAACCTGCATCCTTAAGCGCAGTTTGGCAAGGCTG
>CALKXC010000318.1 GCA_938004025.1 uncultured Leucothrix sp.
TTTTCTCATTATCCAGCGGATGATGTGTACGACGCTGATTCTAAATCGCAATATTATTTCCATACGCATAGAGGCTTGTCGGGTGAATACGGCCACTTTCATACCTTCCTGAGAGCTGGTGGCATGCCTGCCATGGCCAAACCGATAACGAATACTGGAAAAGAGCCTTGGCCTTCAGGTACCGATGCATTGTCCCACTTGATTTGTATTTCGATGAATCAGGAGGGTTATCCCATTGGTTTATTCACAACGAATCGCTGGGTGACTGGCGAAACTTGGTACGAGGCTGAGTCAGTTATCGAAATGCTGGATTATTTTAGCATTGAACATGCACACCCTAACCTAGCTGTGAACCATTGGATTTCAGCAATGTTTAGTCTTTATTCATTGGAAATGATTGAGTTGATTAAGTTACGTGACTTGAAAGTAAAAGAATGGCGAGTTGCTCATCCTTCAAAAGATGTTTTTGAAGATCGGAAACTTGAAATAACGAGCCATAAAAAAATTAATGTTGATCAGAAGATCAATGACATAAAACAAGCCCTTAAATAAGGCATAGGAGAAATTATGACTAACAAAAAATTTAATATTAAACCCGTTTCGGCAGCACTGATTGCTGTATTTGGCATGGCTGGGGCTGTTTCAGTTCCTGTCTTGGCTGAAACGTTGGCCAAGCCAATTGTATTAGCAAAAGCAACAAACCCTTGCTGTGCTAAGCCATGCGCCGCTAAAAATCCTTGTTGTGTTAACCCATGCGATGCAAAGAATCCGTGTGCAGCTAAGAACCCATGTGCTGCAAAGAATCCTTGCAACCCATGTGCTGCAAAGAATCCTTGCAACCCGTGTGCAGCGAAGAATCCTTGCAACCCGTGCGCTGCAAAGAATCCATGTAACCCATGTGCACCGAAGAATCCTTGCAACCCTTGCGCAGCAAAGAATCCATGTAACCCATGTGCCGCAAAGAACCCATGCAACCCATGTGCCGCGAAGAACCCATGTAACCCGTGTGCCGCGAAGAATCCTTGCAACCCGTGCGCAGCGAAGAACCCATGTAACCCATGCGCAGCGAAGAATCCTTGCAGCCCGTGCGCAGCAAAGAATCCAGGTAACCCATGCGCAGCGAAAAATCCTTGCAACCCGTGCGCAGCAAAGAATCCTTGCAACCCGTGCGCAGCGAAGAACCCATGTAACCCGTGCGCAGCGAAGAATCCATGCAACCCGTGTGGTGCAAAGAACCCGTGCAATCCATGTGGTGCTAATCCATGTGCTGCAAAAATTAAAGCGGCAGATATCACACGTCCTGCTGGTACAAAAGCTTATGAAGGTGACAAGAATGAGTTGTTAGCTTATGGCGCAAAGCTTTGGGAAGATAAGTCACTAAGCGCGAGTGGTGCATTGTCTTGTGCAACTTGTCATGCTGGATACAACACATTGAGTAAAAGCTTTGAGCTGCCTTACCCTCACAAAATATCCATGGTTAAAGCGCAGATTGGTGTTGATTTATCAGTTGACGCTGAGCAAATCGTACAGTTTTGTATGATGTCACCGATGCAAGCTAAGCCACTTGCTTGGGATTCAAAAGAGTTGGCGGCTTTAAGCGCCTTTGTTATCGAGTTCCAGAAAGGCTATAAAGCTAAGTAAGGTTAGTTGAATTCAACTAGGTACGCTAAGGTGTGCCTAGTTGTTTGCCGATTGGGAGTTCCAATCTAACCGTAGTGCCTGCTTCGCTAGAAAATGTAAGCTTTCCACCAATAAGGTCGGCACGTTTTTTCATGTTTAATAGGCCTCTGCCTTCTCGGGCATCACCTGTGCTTATTCCGGCGCCATCGTCCGACACTTCAATACGCGCATAATGCTGCTGGTCTGGACCTGTAAATTCACTGGTTGTTATTGTCAAGTTACTGGCGCCGCTATGCTTAATGGCATTGGTAATCGCTTCTTGAATAATACGCATAGTATTCAGTACATTGGCTGGTCCAAAGTTGTCCATTCTAGGTAAGTCATCAACTCGCCAATGAAGCTTCAAGTTAGCATTGGAAAACTGTTCAGACAGCCTCATTCTTAACATGCCCAGTAGAGTTGGAAGATCTTCAGCTTCATCATCTAAAGAGTCAATAACCATCCTCAAGTCTTGAAGGGCAGCTTTTAGATTAGATTTAAGCTGATCCTGATTAACCGGGCCAGCATCCATGCTGACTAGAGTGGCCACCAACTGCCCCCCGATTCCATCGTGAATATCTCGCATAATTCGCTGGCGTTCTTCTGCCACGGTGTACTTGCGCATTAACCGTTGAACTTGTTGGTAGCTATGCTCCATATCATCCGTTTTACGGCGAATCTCGTGTTGGAGTTCCTGGTTATAATGCTCCACCACGTTAATGCTTTGTACAAAGCGATTAATGAGTGTGACGATAATCGTAATGACTGTAAATAAAACCGCAAAGTGCATCAAATAAGGCGAGTGCTTTGGAATAATATCAATCGCTAGGAGCAAATCATTAAAGCCGAAAATCATCAGAGAGCAGCCGCTTATCATCAGCAAAATCAGACGATCTTCGCCTGAGATACGAAAGGCTTCATAAAGGTAATGTAAGAGATAAACACCAATTAGGGCGATGCACGGGCTCCAAACATGGTAAGCATAAAAGAGAACCCAGTCTAAATCTTGGTATAGAAATGGGAGTGCAAGCAACACTACAACGCTTATTAAAAAGCGTTCAATCTTCTTATTATAGGTTCCTACGGTGCGGTGCAGAAACAGGGCAATACCGAGCATGGCGAATCCAAAGCTCAGCGGCATTAAAGTTTCCCAGAGGTTAAGCGGGAGAGGAATGTTACGAATAAAGTGGTTTGAGTCGTGAAATGCCCATAAGGCTGAAAAAATCCCATAGTATAAATAGTAGGTGTCAGATGGACGCAGTATCCAAAGCACACTGACTAAGATGCTGGTTAGTAGCATGCAAAGTGTAATAGTCGTGGATAAATCAATACGGATATAGTTGTTTAGATCTGCATTTTCGCGAAGTAGTGATTGGGGGCCTATATACACTTCCCCAAGGTACGTCCTAGTAGGGTGCTGCCCCACCAAACGAATAGCGAGTGTATTTTGAGCTTTTAATAATGAGCTATCAAAGCTAAAGAGCAAGGTATTGTTTCTGTTTCTTGTGATTGGCTCGACCATGCTGCCGCCATCACCTAGCCAATTACCATTTAGATAAACTTCTGCATTTTGAGAAACTTTGGGTAAATAAATGGATGTTTTAGCAGAATCATTATATTGATCTTGCAGTGGGATGAGGTACCAAAGGCTGGTCGATTTTAGAGTGTCAGCAGAGTCCCAATCGGGTAATTTAACCTGTTCTTTAAACCGTTTATCTAGCTTTTCTGGGTGGTCTGCTTCAGAGGCAATTAGAAAGGCTTCTTTAATTTGAAACTTCTCAGGAACATTGTCAATCCACACATAACTAACGTAAAAACTTAAGCAGGTGTAAACAATTAAGATGATCCACCACGTGACATAGCGAAAGTTTACAGCGCTAGAAAGGCTAGTGGTCGGCATGAAGTTAGATCAAATTCATTTTTAATGCTTCAAACACTGCTTCAGCCCGAGAGTTTACCGAGAGCTTTCGATAAATATTTTTAACGTGGGTTGCGACTGTGTGATAAGAAAGCCCCTCCATCTCCGCTATTTCTTGGGTGGTATAGCCTTTGGCCACTTTTTGTAAAACTTGCTGCTCACGCTTCGTTAACTTCTCTAGGAGTTGTTCTTCAGGCCTGAAGTGTTTCATTAAGTGACGAGCGATGCTTGGGCTGATGGGGGCACCGCCGCCTGCTAGATCAATAATGGCTGTTTCAATTTGAATGGACTCATCATCCTTAAGTAGATAACCACTAGCCCCAGCGGCAATGGCTTTTAAAATATGCCATTCATCTCCAAACACACTAATGACCATGATGGCGGTGTCTGAGCCCTGATTGTGCATCATTTGAATTAATTCGAGGCCATTTCCGTCTGGAAGGTCAAGGTCAACTAATAATACGCTGGGTTGAATCTCTGCAAGCTCCGCTTTGGCTTTTGAAACCGTCGACACACTGGCTTGCAGTGATAAGCGGTCATTGCTTTGCACAACATTGGACAAGCGCTCAAGAATGACGGGATCATCCTCAACAATCATTACACTGATTGTTTGTGTTTCGGTTTGATGCATAATGAAAGCAAAAGCTCCAAGTAAGGGTGGGCTTATTAGCTAGGTTAGCATGGTTCTACACCAGTTTAAAATTTATGCCAAGCGAAAGGCTAATACCTAATACTAGGTAGTGAGCTAGGTAGAGTGGTGCTTTAATGTGCAATAGTCGTAATTTATTTTTACGGAAGATATGTTGATGGACTATAGTTATTAATCTATGGTCATGTTTAAAATTTGTTCGAATTATCGAAA
>CALKXC010000319.1 GCA_938004025.1 uncultured Leucothrix sp.
TCGCTCCAGCTTATACATTTACTTAGCAACATCAATAGCACACCGATGACGGCACTGACTGCAATCGGCATAAAGCCAAATGCCGCGGTCAAAATAACCAATGACATGATGCCAATAGCTACCGGGGCTTTCTTAGATTGAGGGAGTTCAATGCGACTATCCAGAATCAAAAACTCATGCTCAAGCTTTAGCCTATCAATATCCTCTCGACTTCCTTGCGCTAACAAAATATCACCAAGCTGCAGTTGTAAATGCCCTAACCCTCTTGGCATCTCACGAACTTTTCCACCACCACGGTGAACAGCCAAAGCAATCATTTTGTAATTTTCGATAAAACGAGTGGCCTGAAGCGTCTTGCCTAGCAGTGGCGAACGTTGATCGATGATGATCTCAATCACAGATTGGTTTTCATCATTTAAGGGGTGCTCATCATCCACTCGCTGATTTTTAGCATAAAGCACCGTGTCGGTTGCCGCTTCAAACTCTTTCAACTGTTCCGGCGTATCGTGCACCAGAATCTTATCGCCAACGCGAATAATTACATCAGGCAATGGCACCACAAAAGACGTTTCACTTCGGCGAATTTTATCCACCTGTAACTGCCCTTGCGTGGCGTTAATTAACATTTCTAACGTTTTACCCACCGCTTTACTGTCTTCAGTGACTAACAATTGCGCGGTATACACACGACTGCTGGCATCGGTTAGAGGAATATCACGCTTAGGTAACATACGTGGCGCAATCAACCATAGAAAGCTGAGTCCAACCACTGACCCCATCAAAGCGGGTATGAAGAAATCAAAGACTTCCATGCGTGGTAAGCCTAAATCCGAGGCCACACTAACCACCAGCAGATTAGTAGAGGTGCCAATCGTGGTGCCCATTCCTCCGATCAAACTGGCAAATCCCATCGGCATTAACAAGGCCGCGGGGTTAGATTGTGTGCGCAGCGCCACACTTACTAAAATAGGAATAAGCAATACAACAATTGGTGTATTGTTGATGAAAGCACTGAGGCCCGCGGCGATTAGCAGAGTCGTTAATAAAGATAAGGAAGGGCTGTGTTTCCACATATTCGACAGCAGCTGCCCTATCGGCTCGAGCGCCCCCGTTTTAACCAAGCCTGTACCCACGATCATTAAAGCACACACGGAAATTAGCGCTTCATGACCAAAGCCGTGAAAAAAACTTGCCGGTTTAAAAACGGTTAGCTTGTCATTGAGAAAGTACTCATAGGGAAACAATGAAAACCCGAGTACAAGTAAACACAGCACGATGAGTGCTGATGTTTGCAGAAGAATTTTTTCGCGAGTGAAGAGAATTAAAGCGACTAAAGTTAAAACCAAAACAGCTATGGCATGTGCACCAGGCATTTAGTGGGCTTCCTTGTCTAAATTAGATTGGTAATTTTATTAAATACTATTATCGCATACTAAAAGGGCTAAGCAATTTGACTCTCGTCAATTTAAATTTAGATAGTTTCCTTATGAAAGGTCAGATCATTCAATAGCGGCGTGGAAACATAAGCCGAATATGCACTGATTACTTTTTAACCAATTTGCTAGCACTCAATGCCCGCCTTCTTAAAGACGCTTATATGTTGTCTATCAACAAACTTATCCACAATCTCTGTGGACAACTTAACGTCAAATGAATGAAAGAAATTAAGGAAACAGCAATCGATATTTATTAAGTTAAAAACGTTGCTGACATAATCTTGGGAAGCAAGTTTTGTCGCTATTTTGAGAGCTTCTCAAGCTCTGCCAAGGTTTCTTTAGCACGTTCACAGACGCTCTCAATGTCCACCACCGCAAGCTCAAGCTCTTCCCTTTGCAACTTCAACACTTCAAGGCGTTGCTCCATGATCTCAAGCAGGTAAACAATCTGCTTCTTCTCACCTTCAACCGGCTTAGAGTCGTATAGATCAAACATTTCTTTGACCTGAGCAAGTGTGAAACCAATGCGTTTACCGCGCAAGATAAGCTGTAATCGCACCCTATCCCGTTCTTGATAAATTCGCTTACTACCATCCCGCTTGGGTGAAACCAACCCTGACTCTTCGTACAAGCGTATTGCTCGTGTGGTAACGTCGAACTCTTTGGCTAGCTCTGAGATAGTATAGGTTGTATTCGACATCAAGATTTCCAAATAGTAAGGATTGCATAGCGTAATTGTTTGAACCTTAGCATAGTTTTACATTGACGTTTACGTAAACGCAAGCTATGTTAAATCTCTAATTTAATACAGCTCAAACCGGATGGTTGAAAATGACAAAGCCTAACACTAAGCAGCCCGTCAACAACAAACTAAATAAAAGACCCGTACGGTTTGTTACCGCTGCCAGTTTATATGATGGACACGATGCTGCAATCAATATTATGCGTCGCATCTTGCAATCTAACGGCGTTGAAGTCATTCATTTAGGCCACAATCGTTCAGTGGCAGAAATCGTTGATGCCGCCATTCAAGAAGACGCTCACGCCATCGCCATTAGCTCATATCAAGGCGGACATGTTGAGTACTTAAAGTACATGGTGGATATGCTAAAGGAGAAAGGCGGCGAGCAGATTCGCATTTTTGGTGGCGGTGGCGGCGTAATCATCCCTGCTGAAATTCAAGAACTGCATGACTATGGCGTCACTCGTCTTTACTCACCAGAAGATGGCCAGACACTCGGCTTGCAAGGCATGATTCT
>CALKXC010000320.1 GCA_938004025.1 uncultured Leucothrix sp.
CAAGCAACTTTCATCCGCTTACATGCCGATCAGTGCCTCGATTATTCGTGGAGATATGTATGAAGCGATGATTGAAAACTCGGACAAAGCCGGTGTATTTGGTCATGGTTATACGTACTCAGGACACCCTGTAGCCAGTGCTGTTGCCCTAAAGACTCTAGAGATTTATGAGCGTGATGCAATCTTCGCTAAAGCTGCCGTGCTCGGTGAATATATGCAGAAGAAAATGCAGACGTTTAAAGATCACCCATTGGTTGGAGAAGTTCGCGGCAAAGGCCTGATTGGAGCAATTGAAATCGTTGCGAATAAAGAACGTAACGAAGCTTTCCAAGACGCATCAGTCGGTGGCTTTGCTGTGCAAGCTTGTCAAGATGAGGGATTAATCGTCCGTGTGGTTGCAGGTGCTTCAATTGCCTTCTGCCCGCCTCTCATCATTACCGAAACACAGATTGATGAGATTTTTGATAAATTCAGCCGTGCGCTTGAATCTACTTTAGCTTATGTCAATCAGCAGAATTTAATGGTCGCCTAATGGCGATACTTTAAAAACTAAGGATGACTTCTCTAGAGAAGTCATCCTTTTAAAACTGAAAGCTAGCCGCTTTAAGCTAAACTAATAAGTTACAAATTACTAAACGTTGACAGTCCTGATTAACGCTTAGGAACCACCTCATAACCCGGTTCTTCCGGCTCATCGTCAAACATCTCAGCAGGGAAACCAGGTGCACGAATATCAAGTCCAGTCGCATCTTCTAAGCGCCTAATAATATTGGGTGAAAGCTCACGAGGGCCATAGCGCTCCTCACCATCTTTGAAGATTTCACACATCAAGGGAGCAATCTCCAAATCGACATTATTGCGCTTAGCAATCTCATGGAATAGACCAATATCCTTACTCACCAAATCCATCGTAAAGCTGATATCTCGACTTCCATTCAGAATTACTTGGCTTTCAGTTTCGTGCACGAAAGAGTTACCTGAGGAAATACGAATCGCTTCATAGGTTGTATTTAAATCCATTCCTGCAGCTTTGGAAGACACTAAAGCTTCTGAGAGAGTCAACAGGTTGGCAGTCGCTAAATAGTTTGTCATTACTTTGAGAACAGAGGCAGTACCAAGGTCTCCGGTATGAAGCACTCGACGGCCCAAAGTTGTCAGTACCGGCAACATGCGCTCAAATGTTTTACGCTCGCAACCTGCAAAAATGGCTATATTTCCAGTGGCAGCACGATGACAACCCCCAGACACTGGACATTCAACTGGCTCCGCGCCTGTTGCTTTTACTAAAGTGCCCAAACGGCGGACTTCAGACTCATCCGTCGTGCTCATTTCAGCCCAGACTTTACCTTCACTCAATCCCGCTAAGATTCCGTCTTCGCCTTCAAGTACCGCTGCACAGGCTGCTGGGCTAGGTAAGCAAGTAATAATAATATCAACCTGCTCTGCCATCGCTTTAGGGCTCTCTCCCCATTTTGCGCCTTGGGCTAAAAATGGCTCGGCAATTTCACGATTCAGGTCTCTAACTGTTAAATCAAATCCATTTCTTAAAAGACTTGCAGAGAGCTTACCACCCACATTTCCTAAACCGATAAAACCTACGCTTGGCTTCATGATTTGCCTCCTCAGGCAAGAGTAAAAAGACAGTATTTGTGAAGAGGCGCAACGAATCAAACAGGTATTACTAGGCCTCAGCAGTTGTTTTTTTATTGGCTTTGACTGCGATATCTGGCGATTGCGCTACGAGCTAATTCATAATGATAAGCCATCTGTGCTGTAGTGTAGCGATGCTCTTTAGCATAGGGGCAAGCCATTCGCGATAGACAGGTCGATAAACATTGGCTGTCATCTTGAAGACGATAATCCGCGCAGCGCCTTAAATTAGGATTCTTTTTAAAATCAATAGCGTTCGCAGGGCATGCGGTTACACACTCTTGCGACTGGCACTGTGCACATATCTCGGAGATTTTTGAAGAAGACTGTGGGATGGATGGCTCAGTCGTATTTTGAAAATTATCCGGCAACTCTAGTTCTAACCACCATACAGCCCGATAAGCACTCCACAATCCATATTCTTGATGGATCCCCATTCCAAGAGGTGAAGGAGTATGCCAGCCAAAAGCCTTACCTAGCGCTATTAAATTAATAGGGCAGTCTTGAGATGGAAATAATGTTTTAGCATTTACCCCGACTAAATGATTGTCTATTGCCTGCTTACTTAGCTTTTCACTGTAACGATCCACCGGATCTGGCTGCTGCATGACTTTATTAGCTTGTTTTTTACTGAAAACTTCCCAGAACTTTTTGCCTGCATGACCCACTAGCAAGAGGCAACCCGATTCATATGACTTAGGTAATGGTTCAAGCCAAACAGATTCTGGCAAACTAGCTATTGGCTTCAAATCACAGAGCAAAAGACCTTGCGCTGCTAAGTCTGCTTTAAGCGCAGTAATCGACTCTAACGTTTCATTGCTTTCCAAGCTTTAAATCCTATTTAGCAAACAGCTGACCCAAATCAGCAAAGGCTTTAAACTCAAGCGCATTCCCTGACGGATCGAGGAAAAATAAAGTCGATTGCTCGCCAGCCTCCCCTTTGAAACGCGTGTAAGGCTCAATCACAAATTCAACATTCCCCGTTAATTTATTAGCAAGTTCTTGCCAATCTTCCGACTTCAGAATAACCCCAAAGTGTGGAACGGGGACACCTTTTCCATCAACCCCATTATAGTGAAGTGGCACTTTGCCTTCAGGTCCAAGGTTAGGATTTAGGTGCGTTACTAGCTGGTGACCATAAACATTCCAGTCAACCCAGTCCAAAGCACTTCTGCCTTCACTAAAGCCCATCAGCCCACCATAGAATGCTCGGGACTCAGCGATATCTCTAACCGGCACCGCTAAATGAAAAGGACGCAACTCGCTCATGATTCACCTACTTTAAAAAAATTATTGCCAATAAGCCGCTTAGCTCAGCTTAAACTTGCAGGTTTTCCCTCCGTTCGTCAATAGCAAATGCCCACTTAGAGTGTTGCGACTATGCACTGTAATAGAGTAAGCAGAAACTCATCGCATAGTTATTAAAAATAATTCTGAGCTTTATCCACATGCAAAAAAATATGCCTGAAATACGCTGCATCACTACAATTGATGACTTCCATCAGCTTAAAGATCAATGGAATGCATTAAATGATCGTGCCGAAAAAGGAACTCTATTTTCCTCTTGGGAATGGCTATTCAGTTGGTGGGAAATTTATCAAAAAGACGCTCAAAGAGAACTTTATATCCTTTCTTATCGTGAGAATGGAATCTTACATGGCATTGCTCCATTTCAAATTCTTGATTATCCAAAAAAGCAATTTCCATGCAGCAAGCAGCTCATATTTTTAGGAACAGGCGAAACAGATGGTGGATTGGTGTTGACGGAATACCTCGACTTAATCGTTACTCCAGGCAAAGAAACAGCGGTCATTAATGCTTTCTCTAATACCTTGATGATGGAGCAAAAGCATTGGCAAGGTGCACACTTTAAACAGCTGCTTCCAAACTCTCTGGTTAGTCATCTATTCGAGGGACAGCGTTTATCGATCTCTAAAAAAGATCAGGCAAATGGATTTAGAACGTTGATCGATTTGCCAGAAACCTATAAAGATTACTTAATGAGCCTGCGTAAAAAGAAACGTAATAATATTACACGCATGTTGACTAGGCTTGAGTCTGAGCAAGAATTTACCATCGATACAATTCGTGACGGCTTGGATATTGATGTCGCGATTACCGAGCTAGCCGACCTCAATCGAGAGCGTCGCGGTCAATTAGAACAACCCAGCGCATTCCATCAAGCTAAATTTGAAGCGTTCCACCGTCTGGTAGTCAAGCGTCTACAGCCGCTGGATAAGGTCGAGTTACGTATACTCAGAATTGAAAGCAAAGCGGTTGCAGGACTTTACTCCCTGATTGATGGTGACACTATGCATGCCTATCAAAGCGGCTTTGAAGCTGAGCTTGGCCATCGCTACGCACTGCTAACGATGATGATCACTTCAGAAATATCTAACTGTATCGATCATCCACAACTGAAGCGTTTCAACTTCATGTATTCAGCCGATGAAAACTCATATAAATTGCGATACAGTGCTTACACAGAGCCAATGTTAGACATCAGCTTCTTCCCGCGCAATATGAGAACCAAGTTCCATAACTTTATTCATGGGCCTGTAAAAGAACAGGTTAAAGCGATATTGAGGAAAAAGACGGCCGCTTAAAAGTTATCAGCCGTCAACTTGGGAAAAAGTCGTCAGGCTTTTTTCCGCTCGCTTCGACATACCTGTTGGGCTATTCGCGTCCAACTGAAGATCAGAAATATAGCCCGCCGCTCGATTTCCTTTCTTAAGCATTTTTAGCTTTTTCATTACGTAGTAAGTAAACGATTTAATCTCAGCTAACGGACCAGTTCGTACAATTGAACGGTTCTTGAATCCCAATGGCTTCAAGAAATAGTGGTTAAAACCATGTACGCCTAATTGGCGACGGCTTTCTCGTGAGACATAGCTCGTCGTTAGTGACACATTAAAGCCAATGTTCTCAACACGATGCGGCGAATGCTGAGGCCAACTCACAACTTCACCAGGCGCTAACTCGTGCGAAAAAGCATGCTCATCATACCAACGCTCATAAGGCACATTTTCATGCCGCTCTTCGCCAATAATCTCTTCCACGTAATTTTGGGGAGCGAAACGTGTGTCACGCGCAGGATAAACCCATACTTGTTTGCGCCCTTTCAAGTGCCATAGCATATTGGCGTCTGCGTCCACGTGACAATAGACTTGAACCCCAGGGGATGAGATTAACAGTGCACTAAAAGAAGATTTTGCATTAGTTAGGTGATTACATTGCCGATTAAGCACTTCATACATCTGCTTGATCAGCTCGGCATACTCGCCATTGTATTTATCAATTTTTATTACATTGACCCACATGCGCCCTACTTTAAGCGCACTCAGAATCTCGCTACCTGAGCTATTATCAAGATGCACAGGCGTCCAGTCCCTATGGTTTTCAGGATCATCTCCCATCGTGTAACACTGCAGCCAGTTTCGAGGGTAGTTATCTAACAGAGCCTCCAGAGCTTCATCGCTAAATAAATCTAACTCGTGATAAGTATGCTGAGTAACTTGGGGAATTTTACCGAAGGTTTGATATTCTTCAGTGGTCCAGTCAATACAGGCAGAATAGTTAGCTGACATAATGTGCTCTCTCTAACATTTATAATTTTTTACAGCGGTAATTCTATTCAGGCATCCTACCGCCGCAACCATCCGTTTAGGTAGGTTTTGGTAGATAATCGGTACTAAGCCCGCGCGTAAAGGAAGACTATCTTTCAGTGTCAGTTAATTTTCTCTGAACAGGGGTTTAAAGCCACTCAGAACAAGCATAAAATCCCACAATGGGCATTGGTAAAAAAATTAGAAAGGCCTGGCTGACCTGGCTACAAAATGAGCGTATTCAACTCTCTCGACCTGATGCGCCTATGCATTTGGCATTGGTAGGATTGATTACAGGCTTCTTAGCAGGCGGCGTCATTATATTGTTTCGACTCATTGTAGAAACAACTCAAGAAATGCTGCTTCCTGGCACCGGGGCAGATAACTACGAAGCGTTGAGCACGGCTGAACATTTTCTATACCCGGCCATCGGCGGCGTGCTGCTGGCACTTTTATTTTTCCATTACTCAAAAAATCAGCGAGTATTGGGTATTGCTAAGGTGATTGATCGCCTAACTTACCATCAAGGTTACTTCACCGTTCGTGGTTTCTTTATCCAGTTTTTTGGTGCAGCAATAGCCATTATTTGCGGCCACTCTGTAGGTCGTGAAGGGCCAAATGTTTATCTCGGCGCGTCCATCAGTAGCTTGTTTGCACAGAGCATTTCACTACCCAACAACAGCATCAGAACCATGGTGGCATGCGGTTCAGCGGCGGGGGTTTCAGCCTCATTTAACACGCCACTAGCAGGCGTTATTTTCGCCTTGGAAGTGGTGATGATGGAGTTTACCCTTTCCAGCTTTATCCCCATTATGTTGGCCTCAGTTGTTGCTACGAGCCTCTCAAGTTTAGTCTTTGGCATCCAACCTGCTTTCTTAGTTCCCGATATGAATTTGCATTCATTAATGCAACTCCCCATCGTATTGGTGCTCGGTATTACCGTTGGTACTGTGGCTGCATTGTTCAACCACATGTTGGAAACCGTGGCTAAAAGATCTAGCCACATCGATATTTGGTGGAAGCTTTGCATGGCTGGTGTGATAACCGGTATTTGCGGAATGATGCAGCCAGAAATTTTAGGCATTGGCTACGACTCCATAACACAACTACTCCGAGAACCGTTATCCTTCACCATCGCGTCTTTGACCAGTTTAATAATATTCAAACTTGTAGCGACCAGTTTCTGTGTGGGCTTAGGCGTACCCGCGGGGATGATTGGACCAGCCTTTATTTTAGGGGGTGCAATTGGCGCCGCCGTTGGGCTATCCGTTAGTTTTACAGAAGGCTGGAGCATTGCTGATGTCGGTTTTTATGCACTACTCGGCATGGGTGCGATGGTTGGAGCCTGTCTACAAGCACCATTAGCCGCACTCACGGCCATTATCGAATTGACCTACAATCCAGGCATCGTTATGCCAGGAATGCTGACGATTGTGGTTGCACAGCTAACTTCTCGCGTGATTTTCAACAAACAATCTTTGTTTCTAACCATGCTAAAAACAAACGATCAGGATTATAAAATAAATCCAATATCCCAGACCTTGCAGCGTATAGGCGTGGCGAGCTTGTTAGAAAATAACTTCGTGCGATCAACACGCGTAATTAGCCGTGAGCGAGCGGAGGAAATCGTTAAACGGGATATTAAGTGGATTATTTTAAGCCAAGAGGACAAGCCGAGCCGTGTTATTCCGATGTTAGATTTAGCCCGTTACTTAAGTTTGAGCACAGAAGGCTTGGAAGAGCTTGACCTCATAGAGATTCCGGCGAATCGAATGCAGCTCGACGCAATATCTTTGCAAAGTAATTTGCAACAAGCTCATATCAAATTCAAAAATGGTGCTGAAGCGCTATACGTTGTTTTTAAAGAAGACAAAGCTAGCAATAAAGCACGCATCTACGGAATCTTAACCCCTGACATGGTGACGGAAGCCTATCGAATTTGATTTAGTCAGCAAATGCAAAAGCCGTTTGCTGCTTTTCTTCCCGTGCCGACATCCCTTCAGGATGATTCGCATCCAGCACCAAATTAGATACATTCGAAGCATTACGCTTATCTGATTTAAGGAGCCCTAGACGATTCATCACTCGATAAGCTAGCTCTTTTAATGCAGGTACAGGGCCGTGAACTTCTATTGAACGCTGCTTTATCCCCAGTGGCTTCAAAATATGATGGTTAGCCCCATGCACTGATAACTGTCTGCGGCTTTCAGCCGATCCATAGCTAGTCGTCATTGAAATATTAAAGTCTACATTCTCGACTCGGTGAGGTGCGTGCTGCGGCCAGCTAATCGCTTGCCCAGGCAACAACTCGTGGTGAAACGCATGCTCATCAAACCAATGATCATAAGGAATATCTTCGTGCCGTTCTTGACCGATGATTTCTTCGATATAGGTTTGCGGCGTGAAACGTTCATCTCGGGCCGGGTAAACCCACAGCTTCTTTTTGCCCTTTAAGTGCCAGAGCATGTTGGCGTCGGCATCAACATGACAGTAAACCTGGATTCCGGGAGAGGACAAAATAATAGCGCTAAACGCTGATTTTGCATGAGTGATGTGGTCACAGTTTTTATTGATGACCTGGTACATCTGATCGATCAGTGAAGCATACTCACCGTTGTATCGATCAATATGAATGACATTAACCCACATCCGCCCTTTCTGAAGCGCTTCAAAAATCTCTGCGCCAGAACTGTCAGCAATGTGTACAGCAGTCCAGTCCTGATGATTCTTAGGATCAAATCCCATTGTGTAACACTGTAACCACTTTCTAGGATAATCATCCAACAGCGCAATTAATGCCTGCTCACTGAAAAGATCAAGCTCATTATAAGAGTGGGAAGAAACCTGAGGACGCTTACCAAAGTTTTGAAACTCTTCAGTGCTCCATTGAATACAATCAGAATATTTTGCTGCCATCACTTGGCCTTTGTCTATTTTTATTATTAAGTTTCGTTCTATTGCCTGATTATAGACAGACTCATCCTTACCGCTAGCTCTTTAAGATTAATGGGTATCTTATAGAGTATTAATGAATTTATTATGCAGTTTCTTGTGTGTTATTTAATTGGGCTTGTTGTGAACGCTCAAGTGTCGCTTGCATTGCCTCATGAATGTCACTGACCAACGCTTTTCGCGTCTGCCCAGACGAATCTCTTGTTGGTAAACAATACACATAGGCCGTCGGATTCTTGCAACCCAACAACAACCAAACGTTGCTAAATAAGTTCTGTTCACCCACAAAAGGAATACGTTCGCTGGTGTGTGAGTTGTCATTATCATCGGTGTAATGAATGACTATCGGCTGTACCGGACTATTCGTCTCAATAGCTGCACCAAACAAACGTGCGTGTAAACGGCCTACTACCTTTCCTTCTGCTGTGGTGCCTTCTGGGAAGATTAAGATTCGATTACCTTGCGCTAAGCCCTCAGCAATACCAGCACTAGCCGCTGCTGACGCAGAACGTTGGCCCCGCTTAATAAATAAAGTATCAATTTGCTGCCCTGCCCAGCCAACCAGTGGCCACTTTCGTATCTCTGCTTTAGACAAGAATCTTGGATTTGCAACGCTTGCCAGCAATAAAATATCTAACCAAGAAATATGGTTAGCTACCATTAAGACCGGCCCTTTTGCTGGCTCACCCTGAACGATTATTTTCAGATCAACGATCTTACAAGCCTGCTTATACCAAACGGTAAATGCCGTTTTAAATGTTGGGTCGTTAGCAGGTCGTTTTTTGAAAACCGTATGATAGGTAATTACCCCAATGCCATAAACAATATGCATTAGCAATTGAAGAATTTTGAAGGATTTACGAATCATCAATCAGCTCAGGTTGAACTGACCATTCTGCACTTTCAAGGAACTCACTTGCTCGTACCAGTCCCCTAATACAATGCGTTTGGCAGCCTCACCACTCAGATCAAAGTCATGGATATTAGGGCGATGAGTATGGCCATGAATTAACTGTGTAACCCCCGCCTCTAGCATCACTTGCTCAACCGTTTGCTGGTTAACATCCATAATCTCTTGTGACTTTTCCTGCATTTTCTCACCGCTCAGCTTACGCAAGTGATTGGCTTCAGCAACTCGCGCATCGAAGTCTAAGGATAAAAAACGTGCACGCTGCTCAGGGTCATAAAACATCTTACGCAACTCCTGATATTCCACATCATCAGTGCACAAAGTATCCCCATGCATTAATAACGTTGGCACACCATCAAGTTCAATCATGTGTTTTTCAGGGATCAATTCACAACCTGTCATTTCAGTGAAACGTTCGCCAACAAGAAAGTCGCGATTGCCATGCGTAAAGTAAAGTTTCACCCCAGCATCCGACACCTGCTTTAATCCAGCAAGTAACGGTTTAACCAATTGACCAGATGGCGAATCCACAATGTCATCGCCAATCCAGTACTCAAATAAATCACCTAAAATGTACAGCGAGCTGGCTTGCCCCGGAACCGTTCCCAGAAATTGCATAAACGCCTGCACCATCTGAGGACGCTTAGCGTCTAAGTGCAAATCCGAAATAAACCAAGTGCTCGTCTGTGTCATATTGAGTGTTTACTCAACAATGGTGACAGAGTTAATCATCACAGGCTCTAAAGGTACATCGCCATGCATACCGTTCTGACCCGTCTTTACTGCAGCAATCGTGTCCATAACATCTAGACCTTCAGTCACTTTACCGAACACAGCGTAACCCCAACCAGAACCAGACTCACTCGTGTGGTTTAGAAAGTCATTGTCTTTAAGATTGATGAAAAACTGTGAAGAAGCCGAATGAGGGTCGTTAGTACGAGCCATTGCTAATGTGCCACGATCGTTTTTAAGGCCGTTATTTGCTTCGTTCTTAATCGGCGGACGCTTATCACCTTTCTCAGTCATATTAGCGTTAAAGCCACCACCCTGGATCATGAAATTTGGAATTACTCGGTGGAAAATCAAGCCATCGTAGAAGCCATCCTTAATATAAGCTTCAATGTTCGCAACCGTTAGTGGCGCTTTTTCTGCATCCAGCTCTATCATGATAGTACCGGCACTTGTTTCCATTTTTACGTTGGTCATCGACTTCTTTACTCCAGAGGTTTGTGATTGTGTAGTAGTTGTAGCGGCAGGTTCAGCCACGGGTGTCTTCTCAGTCTTGACATCACAGCCAACCAACAAGACTAAAAAAGCCATCAATATCAGCGAAGAGCGCATCATATTTTAACCTTCTATTATTTTTTGCGTTTAAAGCGCGCATCATAGCGGATTCATAAAGCCTCTGCTACTATGTGGGCGTACACTTCTATTAGTATTTTTCCCACAAATAACCCAACAAATAGGTAGCACGAAACACCATGCTTCAGATCTATAACAGCCTGACAAATAAGAAAGAAACTTTTAAACCGTTGGTTGATGGCGAGGTAAAACTCTACGTCTGCGGAATGACAGTTTACGATTATTGTCACCTTGGGCATGCGCGTGTTTTAGTTGCTTTTGATGTGGTTAACCGCTTCTTGCAAGCGCGTGGTTACAACGTAAATTACGTAAGAAATATTACCGATATCGATGACAAGATCATCGCCCGCGCCAATGAGAATGGTGAAGAGTTTTTGGCGCTCACAGAGCGTTTTATAGACGCAATGCACGAAGATGAAAAAGCACTAGGTGTTTTATCACCGACGCATGAGCCAAAGGCAACTGACAACATTCCACAAATCATCGCTTTGATCGAAAGTTTGATCGAGAAAGGCAATGCTTACCAAGGTGGCAATGGCGATGTTTATTTTGATGTGTCTAGCTTCCCTGACTATGGAAAGCTGTCCGGTCGTAAAATTGAAGACTTACGCGCGGGCGAACGTGTTGCTGTTGATAATGCCAAAAAAGACCCATTAGACTTTGTGCTTTGGAAGCCAGCAAAGCCAGACGAGCCACAGTGGGATTCACCTTGGGGTGCTGGACGCCCAGGTTGGCATATCGAATGTTCAGCCATGTCGATGGATTTGCTTGGCAACAACTTTGATATTCACGGTGGTGGACACGATTTGCAGTTCCCTCACCACGAGAATGAAATTGCACAAAGTGAGTCTTGCACAGGTGAGCAGTTTGCCAACTTCTGGATGCACAACGGCTTCATTCGTATTGATGATGAAAAGATGTCAAAGTCATTGGGTAACTTCTTCACAATACGCGATGTACTTGAGAACTATTCACCTGAAGCTGTGCGTTATTTCTTGTTATCTAGTCACTACCGTAGCCCGTTAAACTACAGCACGGATTCTTTGGATGGTGCTATTGCTGGACTTGATCGTTTGTACAACACGTTACGCGGTTTGCCTGAAGCTGAGGCTACTCGTTGGAGTGAGTACGAAGATAAGTTCTACGCAGCGATGGATGATGATTTCAATACGGCTGAAGGTCTTGCAGCTTTGTTTGACTTGGCTAGAGTGGTCAATAAGCTGGAGCAAACTGAAGGTGTCGAAGCGGCAGCTCCACTAGGCGCACTGCTTAAAAAGCTGGGTGGCATTCTTGGACTGTTACAGCTTGATCCTGATGCTTGGTTACAGCGTGATAAAAGCGGTGACGGCCTCGATGCTGATGCAATTGAAGCTAAGATTCAGGAACGCATTCAAGCGAAGGCAGATAAGAATTGGGCTTTGGCCGATGGGATTCGGGATGAGCTGAAGGCTGCTGGCGTTACGCTAGAAGATAAGGGGCCTGAGACTATTTGGCGTCGGGATTAAGAACTTTGTAAGACGCCTTCGGTATTTGCTTTGCTCACTCAAGCTTCGCTTGAAATGATTCGCCGCAGCAAAAACCGAAGGCTTTAGAGTTTGTATTTCAGAGGGTCGGCTATCAGACCTACCTTGCAACTGGGATCGCCTCGTACTCCATTAAAATTTCACCAACTTCATCGCGCATAGCCTTTCGTCTGTCTTCATATGAAGAATACTCAAGCCCAGAAACATATCTTTCCATACTCAGAACAGCCTCATGGTATGCCCCGACGTGCTGAACGAAATAGTTAATCGACGAAGCAAGCTCATCAACTTTAGCATCTGACGCTTCCCTTTCTTCACCTATCGCCAAGATCCACTCACTCAATCCATCATTATTCAACTTTGATGCGCTAGTAATATTTTCTACAAGATCATTAAATTTAACTAAATCAGCCTTTACCCTCTTTCTGTATTTTTCTGGATCCTTAGAAAAGTTCTGAATATCACCATCTATCTTGGTTGTCACTGCTTTTAAAGCTTCAGTATCCCACTGGATTTTTTCAGAAGTTTGCAATATATCTTTTCCATGTTTTACTAATTCATAATGATTATGCAGCTGCCTTTTTTTTATTTCATCGCCAACGTCTTCCGTTACACTATTGCTCTTTCTCAAAACCAGAAAAAACAAAATAAAAGCTAGACCCATGCTAGAAGCTAAAGTCCACATTAAATTAGTGACTGTAGACTCAAGACTACTAATTGATTCGTTAAACTCTGCCTTACTAACACCTTTAGTACTGCGCTCCTCTAAACCTTTACTTTCTTTCGGGAAGCTAGGGATATCAACAATTACCATATCACTAAGCTCCGGATTATCTTGAAAGCTAATGAATATAACCAATTGCTGATTTTCGGTGATTTTTCTATCGACAACTCCAACAAGGTTGTAAAAAAGCCGGTCTTCACTTGTTCCATTTGGAACAAACGTTAAACCTACACTGGAGCCTTGACCAAGAGACCTGCCTGTTGAATCTTTTACAGTTATCTTTGATGAAAGTGACCTCAGCTTTTTTGAATCCCAACGCTGAGCCTTACCTTTATTTAATACCCGTAAATTAATTACAAGCGGCACAGCATCTGGAGTGAATGATATCGACTCTTGGACCACATCTAACTGATATGCGTTTACATTTGTAGAAATTGTCAAAAAAATAAAAACTACAATGCTTAATAACTTGCGGCATCTCATTAATTCATCACCCTTGCGCTGATACTTACAAGTGCATCAGAAGGTAGGCACACCGACTAATAATACTTATGGTAACTAAATACGCACCTTAATCAAGTGACATATAAATAACAATAAGATAATAAAATTTGTTTTATATCTTAAAAATGTAATATTGTTATTACAAATTCAGATTCATGAAAAGACTAAGCTTCACACTAAAGACATCAGCAGTGTTTGAGCCGAAACTTTCACGGGTGTTTTCACAGCAAAACAGTCTGCTTCAACATAAGGCAGATCGAGCCCAATCTGAAAAGCATATTCCGCACCAGTTTTTTCTTGAAACCATCCCAAGTGTTTATTCATTGGCGCTTTGCCCGAGGTTTTCACCTCGACTAAAATCCATG
>CALKXC010000321.1 GCA_938004025.1 uncultured Leucothrix sp.
GCTCAGGCAGAAGCCCAGGCTCAGGCAGAAGCCCAGGCTCAGGCAGAAGCCCAGGCTCAGGCAGAAGCCCAGGCTCAGGCAGAAGCCCAGGCTCAGGCAGAAGCCCAGGCTCAGGCAGAGGCTCAAATCATGTTGCCTGAGCTAGAGGCAGCGGAGGAAGATCGAGCTACTGAATCTCAGGCGCTAACACTGAGCATTGATACAGGCAGCAATCTTAATACTGTGATTGTTGGGTCAAAGCCAGGGGATGCACAATGTCTTAACTTTGGTACGGAAGCTATATCTTTTGGTTCCGTGTCAGATAGTGACTGGAAGAATTGGATGCCGGGCTTTCATTTCTCAATCGGCGAGGAGTTTCTTTCTGTTGAGCTAGACGAGGACGGTAGCGGTATTTTGCGTCATAAGTACGTCCCTTCGAATCTAGGATCAACGCGTGTCGTAATGGGGGCTGATTTGCCCGAGTACGGAACTTATCGAATGACAGAAAAAGTGTTTCTCGAGCCAGGCTGGGAGTGGGGCGGGAGCTCCTTTGAAGGTGGGAAACTAGCTTTTGGTTTTGGGGGGGGCACTGTGCCTTCTGGTGGCATTGTAGACCCAGCGGGCTTTACGGCTCGCGTTATGTGGAGAGGTAACTATTTAGGCGGAGGTGAGTACGATGGAACTGGGCGCCTCGTAGTTTACTCCTACGCTGCTGATCGACCGGAAAGCACCGGCGAAGATATCTACATGGGCGGCTTCGTAGTGCCGATAGGTGAATGGATACAGATTACGTACGAGATAAAAACAAATACAAGCATCGATGAATCGAACGGCCATGTAAGGACTTGGATAAACGGTGAATTGATGGTTGATAAACGTGGAATGGGTTGGCAGCTTGCTGGTAATAAACCTGTAGTTGACACGTTCTATTACTCGAGTTTTTATGGCGGCTCCAATTCTGGTTGGGCGCCTAGTAAGCCGACCTATGCAAAAGTGAAAGATGTCTGTTGGGCGCCGGTCGTTAATGGTTATTCTGGTATTAATCCGGGCAAAGGGGTCATCTTTGTTGACAAAGTAAATAATAAAAGTGCACTTCCAACTGAAGTTGCAGCCTTGCCAGATGGGGTTGTTCGATTACGTGAGCTTGTTCGCTTGGTCGAGGAGGCTAAAGCGAGGTTGCAAATTTCTATTGTTACAGTCAGTGCAGACTCTAAGATCTACTACAAAGAAGCAGTGTCCTACATTGATTCAATACTCAATGCAATCGAACTGGTAGACGGTGATTTTCTGGGTTTAAGCCCGATAACTGGTTTGTCTGGAGCGTTGTCTAACTTGGAACTTGCGCAAGCGCAAAATACCCCAGAAAACATCGAAATTAATAATTCTGACTTGGCAAAAGAAAATTTGGAGCTAGCTATGTTCGCGGCTATGGACTTAGCCATTGAAGTGGTGAAAAAAAATCACTTATCAACAGGCTGTGATTCATACTCAAACGCTGGCAATTGTCTTGAGAGTCAGGACTTGCTAAATGAAGCTCTTTCGTTACAGAACGAGGCTCTAGCCCCCATGGATAAGGATTGGCAGGAGACAGCGCGGCTCGCAGAATCCACGTGGAACAAAAGTGCAGATGCGATTGATTTATTGAACTGATAGTAGAGAAAGTAGCGTCGAGACCGATATTACCAAGCCGGCAACCGATGTTGGTCCTATTTAGGGCTGATACCGGTATGCCGGTTTTTTATTAGCGCTGTTAAAACACGATAGGACTCACGTAAGCGATGGGGCTGGCGCCGGTTGCCTTTGGTTACCATCCGCTGGACGCTTTACTCGGAGCTCATAATCCCTGTCCTGAAGCCTCTGATATATTCATGTTACAAATTGCGGTTGAACTATAATTTCGAAGATCAAGCTGATTTTTTATGTGTCACAGCTAGGAGCAGTTAGTTCACGATCTTGTCCGGAGCAAGCATTATGTCAGCGTATCGTTCAGCAAATTGGCAAAGGAATAAACTGAAATCAAGTCTTTATCAGGTACCGATGGTGTTCGCTGTCGCTTTGCTTTTGCAAGGCTGCGCAGAACGACTTTCTGAAGTTGTTAATAGTGTAGTTCCCGACATCATTAAGGTTAGTTCAGATGTCACATTTACTCCTGCAATGTCTGCTAACACTGCGCTAGCTCAGACTCTTGACGATTCTACTTCTGAATCCTCGAGTGATGAGGCTGATATCGTTGCCGATAAATCGAACGGCGATCAAAGCATCATTTTGGGTAGCGGAGCAGGTGATGCAGTATGTTTGCACCTGGGTGATGAAAATGAAAAATTTGGTGATGTGGCTGATTCTGACTGGGACGGATGGGTGCGGGATTTCCATTTTTCGATTGGTGAAGAATTTCTAGCCGTAGAGCCGCAAGATGACGGTTCTACAGCATTGCGCCAGCGTTTTATTCCCTCACCGATTGGCACTGATAGAGCTGTTGTAGGTGCGCGACTACCTGCGCATCGAAGCTACCGATTGACTCAGGCTTTTTACTTCGAGCCTGGATTTGAATGGGGTGGCAAGTATGAAGGGGGAAAGTTAGGCTTTGGCTTTGCCGGTGGCACTAGACCAACTGGAGGAACAGTCGATCCCAATGGCTTCTCTTCTCGATTGATGTGGAGAGGTAATGGGGATGGAACCGGCCGCATAGTTCTATATTCGTATGCGGCTGATCGACCTGCAGAACACGGAGAAGACATTCGATTCGGTGACGCTATCGTTCCAATTGGTGAATGGTTCACAATTGTGATGGAAGTGACAGCGAACTCTTCTCCGCAGGTTTCCGATGGCACTATACGGGGTTGGATCGATGGCGAGTTAGTGTTAGATCGCCAGAACGTAGGATGGCAACTTTCAGGTGGTACTCCAGCAGTCGATTATTTATACTATTCTGGGTTTTATGGCGGTGAATCGAGTGATTGGTCACCGAGTTCTACAACCCATATGATGACACGAGATGTTTGTTGGGCGGCAGTGGTTGGGGAGTATTCCGGTATTGACCCTGATAATGGTCGCTCAGTTGTTGCAACAACGAAGAATCCCAACAGATATTTTTCAATAGCGCTCAAGTGGCTGAACAGTTTCAAGTAGGGTTCGAATCTATTTAGTCTGGAAACCTTTTCACTGGTCTCAAGCGTCAAATGGTCCCATCTCGGACACCAACGCCGTATGAGCGTGTGGGCCGCCGGTCGTACTTCTAAATTGTGGAGCGCATGAAATTGAGACTCTTACGCCATTCTTCTGAACCAATTCACAGAAATAGTTCTTTATAAAGCTGCACCATAAAAGTAGTGGGAGTACTTCGGTATTCTATTTTTGCACTACTATGGTTTCGGGTTTTTCTCAACCAGTGTTTTGTGTGCTTCTAACTGGTTACACACCAACTGATAAGCCATACTCAGCTCAGCGCCATTGGGGTCTTCAGACGCATCGACTGTGCTGTGTTTGTCTTCGTTAACAGTTACTGCCATGGATAAAAGGCTAACACAAGTATCTATGTTTTACGGCTCAAATGGTTCTTATTGGACACTGATATGACTTAGCAAACCGATTCATATTTGAGCGTCTTATGTGGCTTCATAAGGGCGAGGTTGAATCCACTCATCAACCAGTTCCGTTGTTCACCGGACAAAGTGATCAGTGCATCGTTACCATCCGGCCAATGGAAGCGTTCTTCACCCAGCGCTTTGTACTACAGGACGAAGCCGTTGTCTTCCTAGAACAAACCTTTGATTTTGTTTCGCTGTCGGTTTCTGAAAACATACAGTGTGCCACTGAGCGGGTCGTGCTCCAGGTCGTGCTCAATCAATATCGATAAGCCGCGATGACCTTTGCGCAAATCCACCGCTTCATGTCACGGCAGTACTGGGCTCGGCTACCCCCGTTCAGTGGCCACGACTGAATATGCTGCTGCCAGTATTGAGCACGATCGGTAGAGGTGCGTTCTGAGGGCATGGGGCCTTGCTACGTTTTAAGAGTCCCCAGTCACGCGCGAGGTCAAGTGTTTTGGAAGAACGTGGATTTAGGAGCGCATACCTTAGAAAAACACTTCGACAGCCAGCACACTAAACCCGAGTTCGATCGTGAGACGTTCGCCCATACTATGCGTCTACGAGGTATTGAAACAGGTGCAAATGGCGCTCGTAACGCAGAAGGGTTTCGCATTCAAAAACGGTTTTCGCGCTTTAGCTACTCGTGACCGTATTTTCAGGCTTCGTTATATTCTGCTCGTTGCCCAGTAACAGATTTGACTGCTCAGATAACGCATCGATTCGATTGGCAAGTTTGATACCGACAGGCATGTTCATACTGTTTAGTAGAGAAACCGCTCGATGACCCCAATCGTGGCGATTGAGAGATTCCGCAGCATTGCGCTGTGAGATTTGTTGACGTCTTTCGGGGTCGTTTTGCAATTGGTTCAATGTAGTAGCGATATCATCGGTTTCAGGATTGAACGATATAACTGAGTCCTGCCAGCCAAATTCTTTTTGAAACTGGTCAGAGCTGGGTTTCCAGCCCACGACGATCGTGCCCGAGCTGATTAGTTCATAATATCTTCCGCCGATTACCTCGATTCCAGCGGTTTCCTTGTTCGCATCTCGTTTGGCTTGCAGGGCAAAACTGAACGTAGAGCGTTTAAGCAAATTTGCGTACATCTGCCGATGTTCAACGTGGTTATCGATAAACAGTTTTTGGGCTCGAACCGTGTCGTAATGATAGAAATGTTGGTCATTTGATGCCCATTGCATCAATTCCCGGTGCAGTGCTGGATCGCGGCGACCCACATAGGCAGCTTGGACGACGCGTTCAGGATGATTCGGGTTAGGATTGAACAAATCCATATCCACAGCCGGTGGAAGATAGTTACAGACCTTTCCAGTAACTTTTTTTAGTGGCTCAATCGATTGAAGTACACCCGAGAAAAGGTAATCGTAGTTGGCAAATGGTTCTTTGCGCAACCGCCAGTTGTGGAGACTGATTGGCCATAATTCGTTCACATAAAACGCTTTTACGCGGCAACGCTCGCGCCACCCGCGAACAGAGTTTAACAGGTGCATCTGCCAGGCATTGTCAGCTACCACCAAAACAACATCGTACTCCTGATCAGGACTAAG
>CALKXC010000322.1 GCA_938004025.1 uncultured Leucothrix sp.
CCGCCACCTAAAGCTAGAATCACTACATCGTAAGAGCGCGTTAGCTCACCTTCCGGAGACTGTAGTTTTATCTGTCCTTCATCATCCCACCCCAACCAACGATGCTTTGGGTAAATCGTTAAACCATTCTCCCGTAATCGAGTTAACCAAGTACGCAAAAGCGGTGCTGCCTTCATTGCTTCAGGAAATACACGACCGGAAGTACCAATAAACGTTTTAACCCCAAGCTCATCGCACCAATGACGTAATTGAGTGGGATTGAAATCATCAAGTATGAGTTTTAGCGAAGATTGACCGTGAGAGTAGCGTTGGCAAAATGCTTCGTAAGGTTCTGAGTGCGTGATATTCAGGCCACCCAAACCAGCTAACAAGAACTTCCGACCCACCGTTGGCATAGCATCATAAAGGTCGACTTTATGACCCACTTGGGTGAGCTGTTCTGCGGCCATAAGTCCTGCTGGGCCACCACCGATGATGACGCATTGCTTTGCTGATGTTTGCTGCTTACCCATCACTACCTTCTTATTCCCTCACCAGCTCTGCGATTTTAACAACTTAGGATAGGCCAGCCCCAGCGTTAAACCTCTAAGCCCTAGAAACGCCATCATGCTTAACCATAAACCATGATTTCCCATTGTTGGAGTCAACACTAGCACCAGAATCACATAAACAATTGCTGAGAACAAGACGGTGTTTCTCATGGTTCGAGTATCCATTGCGCCTGTAAATATGCCGTCGAATTGATAGCTCCACACTGAGATAATCGGGGCGGCAATGATCCATGGCAAGTATTGGATGGCTGTCTCAATGACGGCTTCATTCACCGTCATATAGTCAACTATGGCTTCACCAAAGATCATATAGAGAATGGCAATAAACACGGCCGTTGCGCCGGCCCATATCGTGCTAATTTTCACGGATTGTTCAAAGGCTTTGCGGTTTTTTGCGCCATAAGCACCGCCAGTTAGGGCTTCAGCTGACTGTGCAAATCCATCTAAACCATAAGCCAGCATTTGTAATAGATTAATCAATATCGCATTGGCAGCTAACACGACTACACCAAACTGTGCGCCACGCGAGGTGAAGAAGAAAAACGCTGCTGTTAAAAACAAAGTTCGCAAGAACAGGTTGCCATTCACTTCAAAGAAGGCTTTTAGTTTTTCCAGCGCAAACAACTGACGCAACCACTCTGATAACGGCTCAACGGTTTTGTTAAAGGCTAGCTTGAGGTAACCTCTGAGAAACCATAACCCGACAAAACAGGCAAGGTATTCACTGATTAAGGAGGCCCAAGCGACGCCAGCTGAATCCATCCCTAAGTACAAAACGAAAATCACATCTAATAGCAAGTTGCTGCCATTGAGCACCAGTTGCAACAACAAAGCCCAGCGCATTTTTTGTAAGCCAATAAGACAACCCAAGATGCAGTAATTGGTGAAAGTCGCAGGCGCACTGTAAATGCGGATATCAAAATATTCCCGAATGATTGGCTCTAAGGCTTCACCCGGATTCATCAATGAGAGCGTCAGTAAAGCGATGGGCGACTGTAGGGCGATAACGAGGATACTTAGCCCCAGAGCAATCATCATGGCTCTTAGCAGGCTCTCAGCGACTTCCTGAGGGTTGTTTGCCCCCATCGCTTGAGAGACAAAACCTGTCGTCCCCATGCGCAAGAATCCAAATATCCAAAACACGCTGCTAAACAGAGTCGCGCCCACAGCAACAGAGGCCATGTATTTGGGATCAGGAATTTGCCCCACAACGGCAGTGTCGACAATACCCACCAGTGGAACGGATAAGTTTGAGAGAATGATAGGCCACGCTAGCATCAACACACGCCAGTGCCACTCGCGTTGAGTGGCAGGGAATTCGGTATTATCCATCAGTTGCTTTGCTGTGTCGAGATTAACTGCTGTGTCGCGATTAACTTAAGCATCGGCAGATTCGAAGCTATCGGCAAATATGTTTTGCTGCATAGAGTGTGAAGGCTGGCCGCAGTCCGGCGTACCAACAACCGTTGCAGGAACACCCACTACGGTAGTACATGGCCCAACTGACTTCAAAACGACACTGCCCGCCCCTACTTTGGCGCCTTTACCGATCTCGATATTCCCTAAGATAGTGGCGCCTGTTCCAATCAATACGCCGGAGCGAATTTTAGGATGACGATCCCCCGATTCATTACCGGTTCCGCCCAGGGTAACTTGCTGCATAATTGATACGTCGTCTTCGATAACCGCTGTCTCACCGACAACAATGCCCGTCGCATGGTCGAACATAACCCCTTTACCTATCTGAGCAGCAGGGTGAATATCGACACCAAAGGCTTCTGAGTTACGACTTTGTATAAACAGGGCCAGCAACTCGCGGTTATCATTCCACAGGCAATGCGCCAATCGATGGCTTTGTATTGCAAGATAGCCTTTCATGTTCAACAAGACGCTGAGCATTGAAAACACCGCAGGGTCACGATCAAACACGGCTCGTAAATCATGCTTGCCGTAATTGATTACATCAGGGCAGTTGGCATAAGCTTTTTCAAACAGCTCTCGTACTGCCATTGATGACATCACGTTGTCAGCAATTTTATTTGAGAGAATAAAACTTAAGCTCGCTTCAAAACTAGAGTGGTTAAGTACGCAGGCATAAATATAACTTGCAAGTAAAGGCTCAGATTTAACCGCTTCATCGGCT
>CALKXC010000323.1 GCA_938004025.1 uncultured Leucothrix sp.
TTTTTCTCCTGAACGCCGGGATCTTTTTCGAAGCTTAATGCTTCTTTTGAGGTCACTATGACAATATCTACACGCACCAACTTCCTACGCTTCCATAATGGTGAGCAGTCAGTTTTACAATTCTCTAATGAGGAATATGAGCAGCGCTTAAGCGGTCTTCGCCGCATTATGGCTGAGCACAATATTGACTCCGTTGTCTTTAGCTCAATGCACAACATCGCTTATTACTCTGGTTTTTTATATTGTGCTTTTGGTCGCCCCTACGCCTGCGTAGTAACAGCCACTGAAAGCGTCACTATCAGTGCTGGAATCGACGCTGGTCAACCTTGGAGGCGTTGCCACGGCGACAATATTACTTACACCGACTGGACTCGTGATAACTATTGGCGCGCTATTGAGTCGGTAACTGGCAGCGGTCAGCTCATTGCCTACGAACGCGACCACATGACGTTGCTGCAGTTAGACAAGCTGAATCACTTCCTGAAACCTGCTGACATCATTGATGTATCCGACCTTACAATGCAGCAGCGCATGCATAAGTCACCAGCAGAAATTGAGCTGATAAAGCACGGCGCAGCAGTTGCTGATGTGGGTGGTTTTGCCATTCGTGACGCGATCAAAATTGGTACGCGCGAAATTGATGTTGCAATGGCCGGTCGTGACGCAATGGAGTTAGAAATTGCCAAGCGTTTTCCGGATGCAGAATACCGCGATACTTGGGTGTGGTTTCAGTCAGGTTTAAACACAGATGGTGCTCACAACCCTGTCACTTCACGCAAGTTAGAACACGGCGATATCTTGTCATTGAATACTTTCCCAATGATCAGTGGCTACTACACGGCGCTTGAGCGCACTTTGTTTGTTGGCGAAGCTGATGATGCCAGCATGAAAGTTTGGGAAGCTAATATTGGTGCACATGAGCTGGGTATCAGCTTGATCAAATCAGGCGCTACCTGTTCAGGAATTACCGCAGAGATTAATGACTTCTTTGCAGAGCGTGATTTGTTGCAATACCGCTCATTTGGTTACGGTCACAGCTTTGGTGTGCTGTCGCACTACTACGGTCGTGAAGCAGGCCTTGAGCTACGTGAAGATATCGATACAGCACTCGTACCGGGTATGGTGGTTTCAATGGAGCCGATGTTAACGATTCCAGATGGGCAGGCCGCTGCCGGCGGTTACCGTGAGCACGATATTTTAGTAGTTGGTGAAGACAGCTCAGAAAATATTACGAAGTATCCTTATGGACCAGAATTTAACGTGGTTCCAGTTTAAGCAGGTAGACTCTGTGGTTTAGAGTAAACGATGGCAGTCTTGATATATTCAGACTGCCATCATTAAATTAAGCGGGCACAGGTTTTGCCAAAGCAATCGTAGGGTCAGCCTTCTTACTGATAAGGTCTATGAACTCAAGGCTTGGCACGGCAGTAGACCAAAGATATCCCTGACCATAATCACAATCTAGCGACGCGATTACTTCGCGCTCAGCATCCGTTTCTATGCCTTCAGCTACCACTTTCATATCCAATTCTTTGGCCATTTTTACAACAGCGTTCACCACAACACGTCGATCTTTCAACTGATCGATCTGGGTAATCAGCCCTCGATCAAGCTTCAATACATCAATTTTTAGCTGGGTTAAATAAGCAATATTCGAATAGCCTGTCCCGAAGTCATCAATGGCTAAAACAACACCCAGTTTTTTTAATGCGGCCAGCTGCTTTTTTACCAAAGGTTCTTCAGTAATTAACGAATACTCGGTGAGCTCAATTTCTAATAGTCCAGGGGGCAGGTCGTTTTCTTCTAGCGCATCAACGACTATTTGATAAAAACCTGATCGGGTCAATTGCAATGCGGATACGTTAACCGCCACTTTGATCACCTTTCCTGATTCTCGCCATGCTTTACAGGCGCGGCAAGCCTCACTCAACACCCAAGACCCGATACTATGAATCAACTCAGTTGATTCAATAATGGGAATAAACTCACCCGGCCCAATGCCATTATCGTTACCTCTATTCCAACGAATTAAAGCTTCAGCACTATCAATTTCATTGGTTTGTAAGTTTATTTTGGGTTGAAAATAAACGTCTAATAAATTATTACTTAGGGCGCTTTCTAAAGAACTTACAATCGTTAAATTGCGCATGTATTCGCGATGCAGCTTATCCGAATAGAGGTGATAGTTATTTTTGCCTGCCTGCTTAGCTTGATACATCGCCATATCAGCTTTTTTACACAAATCACTGAAGCTGAGTAACCCGTCGTTAGCAACCATAATGCCTATTGACGCAGTAATTTTAGCCTCTGTCACCAATGTAAAATGTGGCTTGCGCAAAGACTTCATAATATCGACTGCAAAGCCCTCGATATCAAAGCCATGCTGAACAGGCAAAGCAAGCACGAACTCATCACCACCAAATCGACAAACAAAGCCCTTGTTGAAAACAAGCTCAGCTAAACGCTTGCTGATGGTGATTAGCAGTTGGTCTCCTGCATGATGATCAAATAAATCATTAATGCTTTTAAAATTATCTAAGTCGATAAAATATATAACGAAGGATTCATTTTTGAAGTCCACCCCTTTTAATAAATCTTGATAAGCCGACTCTGACCCCATTCTATTCAATGACCCTGTCAGAGCATCACAATTTGCAAGCTTGCGAATCGTATCTTGGGATTCCAACACTCGTTTATTTTCTAGCTTTAGCTCATCGAAAGAGTTTCTTAATAGCCCACCGAATATCCAACAAATGTACCCCGCAAGGGTACTCAGTACCAATGCACTGATTAATCTTGGCACTCCCTCAATCAGCATTCCATCAGGTGGAGGAAACCAACCATAGATATGATTGACGCCCATGAAAATAATCACAACAGATAAAAAGCTACAAATGGATAGGAAAGCAAGTTTGCGAGCAAAAAGAGCCGCGAAGATAAATAAGATTGGAAAACTGAGTAATAGCGTGCTGTGCAAGCCCCCTTCGAACCAAGTGGTAAAGGCCATGATAATTGCCCATGCCCACAAGAAAGAAGTCATGACTTTATTATCTTGCCCCTGACCAAGTCTAGAGTAGAGTACTGCGGTAATGACGATTCCGATAATGAAGGCGATGAAGTCAAGCCGGAAATATAAAAGGTTGTGGCTATCAAATAACTGATCACCGAACAGAATCAGGTTAAGAATCCCGCCGATGGCAGCGATTATCGTGCCAATAAAAAACTGGCGAAATCGATCGCTGAAGATTTTATTATCTTCTTGGAATAATCCTGACTTTTCTCTTGTTTGCATATTTCTTAATACCAACATCGTAATTTGGATAGGCGCTTAAACGAAATATGTTCCATACTTATTTATTTTTATAGATTGATTTTTATTCAACAATTATGTTGTTGATTATTACCATTGTCTACTAATTTATTCCACCAACTTCAAAGCGTGACAAAACCCATAGCAAAGTGTTTTAGCTTATAATCAGGATATGGCAAACAAGACGAAATTAGCAGATTCATTGACCCAAAAGACAATCCTTTGTGTGGAAGACGAAGCCTCAATTAGAGACATGCTTCGCTTTTCCCTTGAGCGAGAAGGTTACCGTGTAGAAGGGGCAGAAAACAGGCTTGAAATGTCGGAATCAATCAGTCGACAACGCCCTGACCTCATTCTTATGGACTGGATGCTTCCTGACGCCAGCGGACCACAACTAGTTAAAGAATTGCGCAGTGAATCTTATACCCGCGACATCCCGATTATCATGCTGACGGCAAAAGCTGACGAGCAGGATATGATTAAAGGCTTAGATTCTGGTGCTGACGATTATGTGACTAAACCTGTTTCTTTAAAGTCACTCAATGCCAGAATAAAAGCGTTACTAAGACGCGCAGAAGCTTTCAATCCCGATGATTCAATCAGCTATGACAGGCTTAACTTAAACCTTGCTAGCCAGACGCTCAGTATTGATGACATGCAAATATCCCTAGGCTCAACTGAGCTAAAACTGCTTAAATTCTTCATGCAATCACCTGAGCGAATTTTCAGCCGTGCACAATTGTTGGATCATGTCTGGGGCCAAAATAACTACCTCGACGAGCGTACCGTTGACGTGCATATCTTAAGACTTCGCAAGTTATTAAAGCCCAATGCGGCTGATCACCTTATCAAAACAGTGCGTGGCAGTGGCTATAAATTCTCAGTTTAGCCTTCCCCCAAAATTTAAACCGTTCTTGTCATAAAGCTGTCATATTTACGGTTCATAATCCTCCCCATCAACTATTGATCCTTGTCTATTGAGAAACAATTGAGAGAGAGAAAAATGAAAAAACTACCGCTAATTATCGCATCAGGAATTGTCGCTTCGGCCTTTACTTCTGTCGCTTCTGCGCGCGACTATATTGAAGTTGTTGGTTCTTCTACCGTTTATCCTTTTTCAACCGTTGTTGCTGAAACCTTTGGTAACAAAACTAAATTTAAAACCCCAAAAATCGAATCAACCGGTACGGGTGGGGGGATGAAATTATTCTGTAGTGGAACAGGCGTTAACACCCCTGATATTACTAACGCTTCACGCCGTATTAAAAAGAGCGAGTTTGATTCTTGCCAAGAAAATGGCGTGAAAGAAATTTTAGAAATTCAGGTTGGCTTTGACGGTATTGCGATTGCCAATTCAAATGCTGCGCCACAGATGAAACTAACCCGAAAAGACTTATTTTTGGCACTTGCCGCTAAGGTTCCTGGTGCTAAAGAAGGTGAGTTAGTGGCTAATCCTTACCAGACTTGGAAAGACGTGAACCCTGCCCTACCTGCAACAAAAATTGAAGTTATTGGCCCTCCTCCGACTTCAGGAACTCGCGATGCATTTGTTGAGCTCGCACTTGAAGGCGGTTGCGATACTTTTAAGTTTATTAAAGCGCTAAAAAAGACGGATAAGAACCTTCACAAAGAGACCTGTCACGCGGTACGTGAAGACGGCTTCTACGTTGAAGCAGGCGAAAACGACAATTTGATTGTCCAGAAGCTTGAAAAGAACCCTGACGCACTAGGAATCTTTGGGTTTAGTTTCCTTGATCAGAACTCAGACAAAGTGCAAGGCTCAAATATTGACGGTGTTGATATTTCTTTTGAAAGCATTGCCGATGGTTCCTACACCGTCTCACGCCCACTTTACTTCTACGTCAAGTCAGCTCACGTCGGCAAAATTCCAGGGATTGCTGAGTTCCTAACTGAATTCGTCGATGAAGAGTCATTTGGTGAAGAAGGCTATCTGACAGATAAAGGTCTGATCCCAATGCCTGAAGAAGATCGTGAGATGATCCGCGATAATGCCAAGTCTTTAAAAGCGCTATCGTTGTAAGGATGACCGCACTACCTGAGTATTGCCCAATGGTAATACTCAGGCTCTTTAACATAAGAAAGTGTTTGTTCTGGACTGAGTCAACCTATGCACCATAAAATAATAAACGGATGGCTCAGACCAGAGCAAATATTCAATGAAACTTAATAACTCGGCAGTATAATCGCCTCGATGTCGAAGCAGGACCGCAAGTATGACCATAAATACCATTCTCATTACATTGCTCGCGTTACTATTATTTAGCTACGTGATCGGTCGTAAGCGCTCAATTGCGGTGGCTGGCAAGCATAAAAACGGCCGCCGCGACTTGCACTCCTTACCCAATTATTATGGCTACATGGTGGTAATTTGGACTGCCTTACCTGCCTTAATTATCTTGGCGTTGTGGACCTCGTTTGACGCCAAATTAATTTCGAGTTTAACCTTCTCCTCACTTCCTGCAGCGATGCAAGCAAAGGGGCCAGATGCGTTAGGATTATTGCTTAACGAAGTCAAAAACCTCACCGCTTCAGGTCAGCTAGATACCATCAAAGATGACCCTGTAAAGCTTGCTGCCGCCGAGCGTTTCCAAAGCTTGCAAAACATTAGTGTAATGGCTAAAACCATCGTAGTACTTGGTGCGGCGATTCTTGGCCTTATTCTTGGCTTACGTCTTGTTAGACCTGAGACACGTGCCCGTAACAAGGTTGAGAGCGTGATTAAAGCACTGATGATTGTCTGTGCTTCTATCGCCATTCTCACCACACTCGGCATCGTAATGTCGGTGTTGTTTGAATCGATTCTGTTTTTCAAATCCGTCTCGGTCAGTGATTTTCTTTTTGGTACCCACTGGAGCCCTCAAACTGCTTTACGCGCTGATCAAGCTGGAAGCTCTGGTTCGTTTGGTGCAGTGCCTTTATTTGTTGGAACGCTGTTAATTTCCTTGATTGCACTGATTATTGCCGTGCCTCTAGGTTTGATGTCCGCAATTTATTTATCGGAATACGCCAGCCCAAAATTCCGCGCAATTGCTAAGCCGACTCTGGAGATCCTTGCAGGTATTCCAACCGTTGTTTATGGCTTTTTTGCAGCGTTAACCGTGGCTCCATTTATTAGAAATCTCGGTGAATCACTTGGTTTAACCGTCGCTTCTGAAAGTGCGCTGGCGGCAGGATTAGTCATGGGAATTATGATTATTCCTTTTGTTTCTTCATTGTCAGATGACGTAATAAACGCCGT
>CALKXC010000324.1 GCA_938004025.1 uncultured Leucothrix sp.
ACCAATTTGTGTTGTGCTCTCATCCATTGGAAACGTACTTTCCTCAGGTGTCACGACATAACTGTGCTGTGGTTGAAGGTCTTTTTGTGAGACATAAAACCCTTTGCTCAGTTTTGGTCTAGGGCTGCGCTTAATTTCTACAGCAATTTTTGTCTGGTCTGGCATTAACAGAACAAAGTCCATTTCTGCGCCTGCTGCCGTTCGGTAAAAGTAAGGAATTGAAAAATCAGGCGCAACGGACATTAGGTTTTCAATGACAAAGCCTTCCCAGCTTGAACCAACGACAGGGTGCGTAATTAATGTGTCCCAATTTTTTATGTTTAGCAGGGCGTGCAGTAGACCGCTGTCTCTAATGTATAGAAGTGGAGTTTTGACTAGGCGCTTGCCAACGTTAACGTGAAAAGGCTGCAAACGTCGGATAAGCATTAAGTCGACTAATAAGTCGGTGTAGGCAATAACTTTGCGATAGTCAATGCCGAGGTTGTTTGCAATCGTAGATGCATTAAAGGGCTGACCCTGTAAATGTGCCAGCATCATCCATAGTCGTTGCATAGTCTCCTGTGGCACTGAGCGGTCAAAGAACGGAATGTCTTTTTCAAGATAACTGCGAATCAGGTATTTACGTTTACGAAAACTGTCTTCATCTGAATCGGCAGTGAAGCTTTGTGGAAAACCACCTCTACTCCACAGACTTTCAATCTTATCTTTGCCTACTTCTATGGAGTGCAAAGTCGCCATGTCGAGGTAAGCAACACGGCCAGCAAGACTTTCACCCGCCTGTTTCATGAGCTCAACCGAAGCAGACCCTAACAGCAAAAACTGACCTGATTCTTTGCCTTCTCGGCGGCGAGCATCAATGATGCCGCGCAGGACTGGAAAAAGGTCGGGCGTGTTTTGGATTTCATCAAAGATAATTAATTCATCTTTGTGCTGTTCGCAATACAGCTTAGGGTTTTGCATGATGGCTTCACGAGCAATAAAATCTTCGAGGTCGATATAGATTGCTTTGTGGGTCGTGAGTAACGTTTGGGCAAGGGTAGTTTTGCCGACTTGACGTGCGCCTAAGAGTACTACGGCCGGTTCTTGTTTTAGTGCTTCAATGACTGATTGTGTGATGGTTCTTGGTATCATCCTTGTAAATTATCATTTGAATTGATAATTTACAAGGAGAATGGTTTTCCAGTGTTACTCCTGAAGAGTTTGGCAGCTAGGACAATGAGCATTCTTTGAAACTCAATGGTTGATGAGGTGTGCGCTTAGGAAGTACTAAATCAACACCGTATTCTTGACCAAAGTATTCCAATGCCAAGTCGCCAATTCTGATTTGTGGAGCCAAAGCTTCCCGCAAGATTCGAAGTGCTTCCTCTTCCATCGACACTTGATGTTCGGCCGCACGCACGCGCAAGCTCTGCAAGTTTTCATTTTCTAGTTTTCTAATAATTAAGCTAGTCATTAGTGATACGCATTCATTAAGTTTGAAAGCACACGATAGCAGTGCTTTCATATGCTAGCAAATTGCTTACTGCCGTTTTCAGTTCTAGAACAAAGAACGCAGAATTAATGGAGGCTTGGATTGCCGAATTCAAACCTTCTTCAAAGTCCGCCCACCCAACACAATCCGCGTCCCATTCAAATTCCCTTCAATCTGCCTAGAATTATCTGTCAACGAGATATTCTTAATAACAGCACCACGCTTTGCCGTAAAATTCGCCCCAGTAATAAAGATATCCTTAGTCATAATCGCAGAGTCACCGGCCGCAAACGCTACGCCATTAATATCCAAAGTAGGCTCATCAATCGCCCGAATCATAGCGTCATCGACTGCCCATTTTTTTACATCATCTTCGAGGTAAAGCATTTCCAATAACTCTTCTGGCCAGCCTTCACCCTTTATGCGTTTCAACAAACGCCAAGACATAACCTGCACTGCCGCGGTTTGCGACCACATACGATCACTCAGGCAGCGCCAGTGGCTCGACACCATCTGATCAGGATTTTCAATTTGATTTAAGCAGTTCGAGCAGACAAGCAAAGACTTATCTAAGCTTTTAAGCGTGATGGGAGGGACATCATACGTCGATAGTGCTTCTTGAGAGCTGCACAGCTCACATTTGTTATCGGCGCGCTTTAATAATGCTTGATCAATAGACATTTTAAACCTGAATATTTGAGTAAAAAGGTGGCTTAACTCAGTGGATTATAAATGCTTTAGCAAAACCACACTATTTGTCTTTTTAGCATAAATCAGAATAAGATCTCACCTTGAAACGCAACCCCAAACACTCCGCTAAAGGCAAGCAAATACATGAACGATTTTAGTAAGCTCGCCTATGTCGACTTAGAAACGACGGGTGGTCGCCCGACTTCTGACCGCATTACCGAAATCGCTATTGTGCAAACAATTGATGGCGTCGTGGTTGATGAGTGGCACACATTAGTTAATCCGGGTATCCAGATTCCAGAGATGATTCAGCGCATTATTGGCATTACACCTGCCATGGTAAAAGACTCTCCGACCTTTGAAGAAATCTTGCCAATCGTAATGGAAAAGTTAGAAGGTTTTGTATTTGTCGCTCACAACGCACGTTTTGATACCGGCTTTTTGAAGAATGCTTACAAGCGTTTAGGCGAAGATTTTAGCTACCCTGTTCTCTGTACGGTGAAGCTCTCACGCAAGCTTTACACGCAGTACAAAAGACATAATCTCGATTCTATTATTCAACGGTTCAACTTAAAGTGTGACGCTCGACATCGGGCATTGGGTGATGCTGCGGCATTGCCACAATTAGTCAGCCGTATGTTTAAAGACTTTGATCGCGGCGATGTATTGGCTGCCATGGCTCTACAACGCAAACTTGGCAGTGTGCCACCGCATCTTGACCCCAAAATATTCGATGAAATGCCCAATGAGCCCGGAGTTTATTTGTTTTATGGCGAGTCGGGTGCTTTGCTTTATGTCGGTAAAAGCGTGCAGATTCGCACGAGGGTGATGTCGCACTTTTCCAGTGATCATAGTAATGACCGTGAAATGCGCATGGCGCAGCAGGTCCATGATATTGAATGGATTGTCACGGCAGGTGAGTTTAGTGCGCTGATGTTAGAAGCTGATTTAGTAAAAAAGCGCGCCCCATTATTTAATCGCCAGTTAAGACGACAAAAAACGCTGTTTAGTTTGTATTGGGAAGGGAATTCTCCTAAAGAAATTAAATCCAACACCGTCAGCACCCCAGTCATTAGAGATATTAACGCTGATGACAATGTGTCTGACTCCGCTCGATTAGACAATAGTTATGGCTTGTTTCGAAGTCGTAAGCAAGCCAGCGAGCTGCTGAAGAAAATTCAGAAAGACAGTCAGTTATGCGCCAAGCAGCTAGGCCTTGAAAAGGGGAAGGGGCCGTGTTTCTCTTTCCAGCTGAAACGCTGTCGAGGAATCTGCTGCGAGCAGGAGAGTGCCATTAGCTACCGACTCCGTTTACAGCAAGCGTTATCACCGATTAAAGTTAAAGGCTGGCCTTACGATGGGCCGGTTGGTATTTATGAAACCAATGAAAAAAGTGGCTTAAGCTGCATACACATTATTTCAAACTGGCAGTACTTGGGTAAGGTGAATGATGAAAGTGAATTGGCCGATTTTAGTCACGATGACAGCATTAGTTTGGATATTGATTTCTACCGTATCTGCATTTCTCAATTACAAAAAAATAGCAAAGTAATTCCGCTAAATACCGTGATTAATCACGCTGGTTAGCGACAAAGTAAAATGGCTGTGCATACGTATTCACAAAGCACTTGCAATTAAATTTGATTCTCAGTAATCTCTTTAGACTGGTCGAAGCTGAGGGCGGTTTTTCTAGAAGCGTACTGACGCGGCTTGTAATTAAAAACCATTGAGGAATCCGGAATGAATCTAAGTTTAAAGGTATTAGGCCTAGCGGTTGCGCTATCGCTTACATCAGGCGCTGTTCAAGCAAGAGAATGCTTTGTTGCGACTGGTAACGTGAAAATCTTATCAAACGACTTCCCTGCATTACACGCAGTGGCTAAAGCAGCTGAAGCTTGTGCTTCTGACACGCTCAAAGTCTCTAAAAACCAAACTAAAGAACATAAAGATATTCAGGTGGCTGCATTAACGGCTAACCCAGCTGAATATACCGTGGCTATTGTTGCTAACAGCACCTTGGTTACGTTGATGAATGACGGCTTGGTTCGTCCTTTGAATGACTATGTTGCAAAGTACGGTCAGGACCTTGGTAAAAACCAGCTAATCACTATCAACGGTGATGTAATGGCGGTTGCTTTCATGGCAAATGCACAGCACTTGTTCTACCGTGAAGACATCCTTAAGAAAGCGGGCGTAGAAGTACCGACTTCTTATGAAGAAATGGTTGCTGCGGGTAAGAAAATTAAAGAAATGGGTTTGATGAAGAATCCATTAAGCGGAACTTATAAGTCTGGTTGGAACTTGGGTGAAGAGTTCATCAACATGTACATGGGTACTGGCGCTGACATGTTTGAGAAGGGCAGTGCGATGCCTGCAATCAACAATGAAAACGGTATTGCTGCACTTAACATGATGAAGCAGGTTACTGAGCTAATGAATCCTGACTTCCTAACACTGGATTCAAATGCAGTACAGGCTGATTGGGAAGCGGGTAATGTTGCGATGACGGTACTGTGGGGCTCACGTGCTGCGGGTGTTTTAGATGACGAAGGTTCAACGCCTGAAGTCGTTGCTGCAACTAAGTTTGCCTCTGCACCGACAGTAGGCGGTGGAAGTACTCCAGCAACTACATTATGGTGGGATGGTTTCGCCATTGCTAAGAATGCAAGCGACGCGGATGCAGAAGCTTCATTTGCTACAATGGCGAGTGCGACTTCTTTAGATATGGCTAAGGCCAATGCTGATGATGCGACTTGGTTGATTAAAGGTTCTACTCCAACTGCAAAATCTGTTGGTGTTGCTGCAAGTGCTGCTGGCGGCGCTCAGCCATACCCAATGCTTCCTTATGCTGGTTTAATGCATACGGCTTTGGGTAACGAGCTTTCTGACTTCCTTCAAGGAAAAGAGTCTGCTGAGCAGGCACTAAAAGATGTTGAAGCGGCTTACATGACGGCTGCAAAAGAAAAAGGCTTTATAAAATAAGTCGATTTCAATGAGTGGATTGACTCGGCCTGTTCACATAGCTTGAGTCAATCACTTTAGAAAGACCCTCTAGGAAGCCATTGGGCTTCCTAGATTTCACTTCAGAATTTTCTCTAGTAACGTTTGCCGACAAGAGCAATGCTCATGTCTTGGGGGAACTGTGCCACATCGTACGTTTTTTTGGTTTATTTTGCCCTCTGCACTGGCCATGTTGCTATTCATCGCACTGCCAATCGTTTCTGTCACTGTGCAGTCACTCTATCTTGAGCACGAACAAGTGCTAATCGAGGTTGAGAACTGTGGCCCGTTTAAGTGCGAAAAATCCGTTCAGGTTGATAATGCAGCCACAGAAGCGTTAAAAGAAGCAGAACCTTTAGGTCGCTTCGTAGGCTTAGATACGTATTTTGACCGTGGTCACCTTGCTTCAGAAGAAGTTAAAGCAATCTGGAATGAAACCCCAGACTTTGGATCCTTTCTAAGTGGTCTAATGAATCTGCCTTTTTATAAGGCCTTAGCGTTTACGTTGACCTATTTATTTGTGGTGACGCCTCTAGTGATTGTGCTCGGTTTTGCGATCGCGCTCGCCGTTAATACACTTCACCCGATCATTAAAGGACCTGTGATATTTGCGTCCCTACTGCCAATGATCAT
>CALKXC010000325.1 GCA_938004025.1 uncultured Leucothrix sp.
CAATCGCTGCTTTCAACAGCTTAGTGTTTAGGATATTTTGGGCGGGTGTGGAGATGAAAGTTGTGGAGTTTGCCGTATTGGCTGCGTTGCTATTAACAGTGTCATTAGCTGTTGCTGAGGAGCTAAAAAGTAATGCGCTTAATAAACTCAGGCGCAATGTATTTGAAATGGGAGTGTTACTTAGTCGTACACTAAACATAGCTAAAGTCCGTTTATCGCAGATGTCGAGGATTAGGGTGTTTTGGGGTAGCTTAAGTGTAGTCGTAAGTTGGTTGCTTTGCTTAGAGATCGGGTCTTAGTTTGATAGAAAATTCCTAAAACAAGGGGTATTTGATCTCTGAAACGACCCAGAACAAGGGATAATAAGTTGTTAACCTATGTTTTTTACGATTATTTATAATAAATAGCCTATGTATTTTACGGTTATATAGATAAAATAACCTATGTTTTTTACGTTTCGTGGCTTTTATGTATCGCAAGTGTATAAATTATATAGAAAAATGGTTCTCTAGAGGTTCTCGAAAGCCTCTAATTATTCGTGGGGCTAGACAAGTTGGTAAGACCACTGCCGTTGCTTTGGCTGCTGAAGCCTTGGGCGTGGAGCTTATAAACTTGAACATGGAAGACCCACATAGCTTCGTTACGGAGCTATCAAAAAATGATCCTGAAGTGATTTTTGAGCTGATTGCACTTAAGCATGGCCAAACATCTTTAGACCCAGAAAAGACACTGTTCTTTTTTGACGAGGCGCAGGAATGCCCCGCTATCATTCCATTCCTTAGATATTGCTATGAAAAAGCACCCCAGTATCGAGTTATTTTGACCGGCTCATTATTAGAGTTTGTGATTAATGCCCCAGATTTTTCTTTTCCAGTGGGAAGAGTGGAGTTCCTATATATCAACCCGATGACTTTTGATGAGTACTTACGGGGAATAGAGCAAGTTCCATTGGCAGATAAGCTTGCCGAGTTCAATTGGGATAACTTACCTAGCGTTGCGCTTCATGATATTTACAACGAGCATTTAAGAAATTTCGTTGTGGTCGGTGGAATGCCTGAAGCAGTTAAGATTTATCACCAAACACAGTCATGGTTGGAGGTTGCTCGTGTAAAAGAATCGATCTTAGATACTTATTATGCAGACTTTGGAAAATATCATCGTTATCTGAAAAGTGATGTGGTGCAGCAGGTTTTTAGAAAGCTGTCTTTCTCAGTTTCGCAAAAAACGATCTACGCCCACCTTGCGAGCGGCGAACGAAACGATACGATTAAAAAAGCGCTTGAAGCGTTAGAGTTAGCAAAAGTAGTGGTCCGCTGTTTTCATTCAGCAGGTAATGCATCGCCACTTGGCGCAGAGCAAAAAGACAATCATTTCAAAACATTTTTCCTAGATATTGGACTGTTGCTAACTGCGCTAGGCTTGCAGTTGGACTCTATTGATAGCGATTTAAATAATACTGCTAAGGGTTCTGTCGCTGAGCAGTTTATTGCTCAACATTTGATGGATGATCGTGAGCTATTTCAAAAGCCGCAATTACACTATTGGCAACGTCAGAAGCAGGGCGCGACATCAGAGGTTGATTTTTTAGCGGTGCACCAAGGGAAAGTTATACCAATAGAAGTGAAATCAGGTGCCTCTGGAAGAATGAGGTCATTGTCAGTTTTTATTGGGAGCAGAAAGTCTGCTGCGGGTGTTGCCGTTAGGTTTTTGAATAACTTGCCCGATGAGCAAACGATGTTGTTAAATGAAGGTGAAGAGTATCGACTAGTTAGTTTGCCGCATTATTTAGTCGAACACTGGCGCGAATGGATTTTGTGATAAACTTCTACATCTTTCAAAAGATCGGGATAACAACAGCAATGAACCGACTGCTAAAACTTTGCACGCTTGCCATGATATTCACTCTAACAGCCTGTTCGACTGGGCCGGGTGTCACGCCTTCGGCGACTAAGCCAAACACCATCAAACCGACCGCTCCCGCTAAACCTGTTAAACCAACAAGACCACCCGTGTTAAAAGAGCTAGTAGGTAAATACAGCCTATTCGCGGGCTCAGAAATCAGCTTTGGTGTAAGCGAGCAGGGTGGTAAATTGTTTGTTTCGACATTAGGGCAAACTGCTGAGATGCAGAAAGTCACTCCGACTCGCTTTAAGCTTGCAGGTGGTCGCGAAGTAAACTTTGATTATTCGCGTGAGGGAAAATACGATCGCTTCAGAACCGTTTCTGATGGCAGAGAGCAGCTGTTTATTCGTAATGATTCACTACAGCGAAGCCGCACAGGTGTTACCAATCAAGCGGTTTACACATGGCAGTTGATTAATGCGTTGCAACCTGGCGGCTATACCTATTCACGTTTTATGAGTCCATCCCGTGGCTTAGTCGATTACTCGGTTTATCTACCGCTTGACTGGAAACGAGACAGCACGAAGCAATATCCTGTTGTGTATTTCTTACACGGCCAAACAGGTTGGGAGCGTAGCTTCCCTGACAGTGTGCCAGCAAAGCAACTCAATCAATGGATC
>CALKXC010000326.1 GCA_938004025.1 uncultured Leucothrix sp.
GGCGAACAACGATTGGCCCAAGTACTGCAAAAATATGCCGCAAAAGAAGCTTCAAGAACTTAAAAAATTACTCTCAAAATGCCAACGATCGAAGCGCTTTAAACTATCGCTTCGGTTACAGCGCGTCCAGAAAAAACCAACGGATGATGCCATTGAAGCCCTGCAGCGAGTCATTGAAGCTTCATGCGCCACTCGCCAAAGACGCTTAGATAACCTGCCAACGCCAAGCTACCCTGAAGAACTTCCAGTCAGTGAACGCAGGCAGGACATCCTCGATTGCATTCGAGATAACCAAGTCACTATTCTCTGTGGTGAAACAGGCTCCGGTAAAACCACTCAAATCCCCAAGATGTGCTTAGAGCTAGGTCGTGGTGTTGATGGCATTATTGCGCACACTCAACCTCGACGAATTGCCGCAAGAAGTGTGGCTAACCGCATCGCTGAAGAGATGAATTCTAAACTTGGTGATTTAGTCGGTTACAAAGTTCGCTTTAACGAAGAGGGCAGTGACGACAATTACATCCGCTTACTGACGGACGGAATACTCCTCGCCGAAATTCGCAGTGATCGCTTCCTCAACCAATATGACACTATCATTATTGACGAAGCCCACGAGCGCAGCCTCAATATTGACTTCCTATTAGGTTACTTCAAATGGCTGTTACCTCGGCGTAAAGACCTCAAACTAATCATCACCTCTGCGACCATTGATCCTCAGCGTTTTTCAAAACAGTTTGACGGTGCGCCGGTTATTGAAGTGTCGGGCCGTACTTACCCTGTTGAGCTACGCTATCGAGCATTGGTTTCAGATGATCCGGAAGAGTCCGATAAGAACCAGATCCAAGGCATCATTGACGCATCGGATGAGCTACTTAAAGACGATCCTGGCGATATCTTAGTGTTTTTATCGGGTGAACGTGAAATCCGTGAAACCGCAGAGGCTTTAAGAAAGCATCACCCCGCCAGTATGGAAATATTGCCGCTGTTTGCCAGACTTTCAGCAGCCGAGCAAAACAAAATATTTCACCCCGGCAGCAACCGACGCATTGTATTAGCCACCAACGTTGCCGAAACCTCTTTGACCGTTCCGGGCATTCGATACGTAATCGATACCGGAGTGGCCAGAATCTCGCGTTACTCTTGGCGAGCACGCGTACAGCGCCTACCGATTGAGCCTATTTCACAAGCTTCAGCCAACCAACGATCCGGCCGTTGCGGGCGTACCAGCAATGGTATTGCTATCCGCTTATACAGCGAAGAAGACTTTAACAGCCGCTCCGAGTTTACCGACCCAGAAATCGTAAGAACCAACCTAGCCTCCGTCATTTTACAAATGGCAATTTTGAAATTGGGCGATGTCGAGTCATTCCCATTTGTTGAGCCGCCCGATAGGCGCATGATCAAAGATGGCTTCAAGTTACTGTTTGAACTTGGAGCGGTTACAGAAAATAATAAGATCACCGAAATAGGTCGCAAATTAGCGCATTTACCGACAGATCCACGCTTAGGCCGCATGTTAATGGCAGGCGATCAATTCGGGGCATTGCGCGAAGTACTGATCATCGTCAGTGCATTGGCTAGCCAAGATCCTCGTGAACGGCCATTGGATAAGAAGCAAGCGTCTGACGAAAAACATGCTCGCTTTAAAGATGAGAAGTCAGACTTCATGGCTTACCTCAACCTGTGGAAATACTTCCAAGAACAACGCAACGAACTGACTCAAAACAAACTACGACAACTGTGCAAAAAAGAGTTCCTCTCCTATATTCGCCTACGCGAATGGGAAGATATTTACCGCCAGCTCAGAGACAGTTTAAAAGACCAAGGTTTGAAAGGCTCATCTAACGAAGCAGAGTACACCGCCATTCACCAAAGCTTATTAAGCGGTTTGCTGGGTCATGTCGCTAACCACGATGAAAAACAAGAATACCTCGGTGCAAACGGTCGCAAGCTGTTTATCTTCCCGGGTTCTGGCCTGCGCAAGAAAACGCCAAAATGGATTATGGCAGCAGAGCAAGTAGAAACCTCGCGCCTTTACGCAAGAACCGTTGCAAGCATCCAACCCGAGTGGATTGAGCAACAAGCTCAACATCTGATCCGTCGTACTTATAGCGAGCCACGTTGGGAAAAGCGTCCTGCCCAAATTGGAGCAGATGAAAGAACCACGCTTTATGGCATCACCATCACCGCCAAGCGCCGCATTAACTTTGGCCCAATTGATCCGGCGGTATCGCGCATTATCTTCATACGACACGCCTTAGTTTATGGCGAGTTCGATAGCAAAGCAGAGTTTCTGAAACGCAATCGCGAGCTGATTGAAGAAGTCGAGAAGCTTGAAGCCAAGTCTCGACGTCGTGACATCTTGGTTGATGAAGAAATCTTATTTGATTACTACGACCAGCGTGTACCCAAACACATTTACAACGGCAAAGCCTTTGAAAAATGGCGCAAGAAACACCTATCGGATAATCCTAAAGCACTGCTCATGACGCGGTCTGATCTCATGCAGCGCGACGACTCACACGTGCAGATCAACCAATACCCCGATAGCATAGAAGTGCATGGCCTGCGCTTCCCTCTAAACTATCACTTTGAACCGGGTAACGAAGCTGATGGCGTGACTTTAAGCGTACCCGCTGCCGCACTGCACCAGCTTAATTCCCACTGTTTTGACTACCTTGTACCTGGCATGTTGCAAGACAAAATAGTGGAACTCATTCGCTCGTTACCGAAGCAAACACGCAAGCAATTTGTGCCCGTACCCGATTATGCTCAAGCCTGCTGTGAAGCGATTGAACCTAGCCATGATACAAGTTTAGTTGCTGCTGTGGCGCATCAGCTTCACAGAATGTCAGGCACCAAAATTGATATCGAAGCGTTAAAAAGCGTCAGCTTTTCTGAGCATAACCACATGCGCTTTGCCGTGGTCGATGAAGCAGGAAAGGTGATCAAAACAGGGCGAGACCTGAACAAACTCAAAGGCGGCGTTGAGAGAACCACCAGTAAAAAGCTGCAACAGCAAGCCACCAAAACCATCGAGCGCGAAGGCATTAAGACGTGGGACTTTGGCGACCTACCTGAAGATACCATCATCAAAACAGCCGGCATGCAGATTAAAGCGTGGCCTGCACTAGTTGACAATAAAGACTCCGTCTCAATTCAACTGTTTGATAACCAAGCAAAAGCTGGAAGGCAACAAGGCTTACGCCGCCTCTACATGCTAGCAGAAAGTAAAAACAGCAATTACCTACTGAAAAACCTGCCCAATATTTCAAAACTTTGCCTTAACTATGCCTCCACAGGAAGTTGCGACGAGCTAAAAAGAAGCATCGTCGACAACAGCTTTAGGCTCACGTTTGATTGCCAGACCATACGTACTGAAGCCGCCTTTAAAGCTGAAATTGACCAACACAAAGCCGAACTAATCCTTAATGCCAATACGATTTGTGAACAACTTGCCGTTTGCTTACCGCTAGTGCATTTGATTCGTAAAAATCTCAAAGGTGGAATTAACCCTGCAGCTTTAGAAGCGTTGGGCGATATTAAGCAACAGCTCGATGCACTCGTTTACCCCGGCTTTTTGAACACGCTAGATATGCACACGCTGCGCCAATACCCACGCTACCTGAAAGCGATTGAGCGGCGTTTAGAAAAACTCCAGCATTCGCTGCAAAAAGATCGCGGATTACGCTTACAAGCGAGTAAGCACATGGATCAGTACCTAAAGCTGATCAAAGAACAGCCTGAACTCGTCTCAGACCCTGAAACTCAGCAGTACCGATGGATGATAGAAGAGCTTCGTGTTTCGCTGTTTGCACAAGAGCTTGGCACCTCGATACCGGTTTCTGACAAACGCCTGAGTAAGCAATGGAAACTGATCAATAGTATTTGAGACATAACCGCCGCTAGTCGGAAAACGCTTTGATATAAGTTTAAAAAGTTAGCATATTAGAGTTTATTAATACTTATTCAGAAAAGATTCAGCTTTTCTCCACTATTGTCGATCACGTATTGCTCCTGCTGCTAATCGTTCTGATATGGCATGCCCGTTCAATTCATTGTTAATACATTATTAAACCCCGAGCAACATCGGAGTCGTTTTCTTTATACCCCAAGAAAACTGCGTTGAACCGATCTTGTTCACAGGAGATAACTCAATGAATATCTGTAAAACCGTGCTATCCGTAGCACTTGCTTCCGTTCTTGTAACGAGCCAAGCACACGCTGAAACCTCAGTGGGTGCCTACGTGAATTATGATGGATGGAGCACCGGAACCATCGATTCATTCAACACTGATACGGCCAGACAGGCTGCCACAATAAACGTATTTTCAACGTTTGATTACAACTGGTGGGGACACCTTCGTTATCAATCTGGAAACATCGTTTCGCGTGGTGCCACTCCGTTGATTACTTGGATGCCTTACAAACGTGATCGTCCTGACGCTAATATCCTCGAAGAAATTATCGATGGTAAGCACGATGGCTATGTTTACGCTTGGCTCGATGGTTTTAAGTATTGGCTAAGTACCTACCCAACACATGAACAGCCAAAAATTGCATTAAGGTTTGCCCATGAGTTTAACGGCACATGGTATCCCTGGGGGGATAAGCCTGATGCACTAAAGGCCGCATGGCGTCACCTTCACAGTATGTTTGTGAGAAAAGGTGTAAGTCATGCCGTGGACTGGGTCTGGAACGCCAATAACGTAGACGTTGACAGCTATAACGACATTACCCGTTACTACCCAGGTGATGATGTTGTGGATTGGTTATCGATTGATGGCTACAACTTTGGAAGCAACTATTCCTTCAGTAGCTGGAAGTCATTTGATGAAACCTTCAGTCAGCAATACGTTAAGATGGTAGAAAACTATCCTGGCAAACCGATCATGATTGCTGAAGTCAGCTCTGCTGAGCCTCATAACCTTCCAGATGCTGCTAAAGGTCAGGACGGTGATGACAGTGATGCATTTGAAAGCAAAGAGCTTTGGATCAGTGACATGATGGAAAGCATTAAAGTGGACTACCCTGCAATCAAGTCAATTGTTTGGTTTAACACCAACAAAGAACTCGATTGGGCACTTAACCTTGAAGGCAACACTGGCCTAACTGCCTATAACAATGCAGTAAGTGACAGTTACTTTGCTGGAACTTTAGATGTTTCAATTCCAACTGACACTGCAAGTGAAGAGGAAAAACCTCAACTTGCAGGACGAGCTGCGAGCAATGAAGTGCCTGAAGCGCGTCAAGGTGATAATGCCGTCACTGCTGATGCAATGGCGATGGCTAAGAAACCTCAAGTGGTTGGCATAGCGAAATTGGCTAAAGAGGCAATGGGAATTCGGAAAATGAACAAGAACGCGCTACGTAGCTGGCGTTTGGAAAGCATTTTACCGAAGGAGGTTGACGAAAATAGACAATAAATTTCCGCAGCTAGACCGTTAAACGAAGCCACTACATTTCTCACTAGGTGTAGTGGCCTCTATTATTTGGA
>CALKXC010000327.1 GCA_938004025.1 uncultured Leucothrix sp.
AACTACCGTCCACAATTCTACTTCCGTACGACTGACGTAACGGGTGCTTGTGAATTGCCGGAAGGTGTTGAAATGGTTATGCCGGGAGATAACATCAAAATGACAGTTACCCTAATTAACCCGATTGCAATGGATGATGGATTGCGTTTTGCAATTCGTGAAGGTGGCCGTACTGTTGGTGCGGGCGTTGTAGCAAAGGTTATTGAATAATAATAACTTCCTGTTATAATCGCGTCCCATTTGTTAGAGGCGGGGGTTGTAGGTCCTACTTCCCTCGTTTTTGTTGTTTCAGCTAATTTTCGATAAATTAGGCCAGTAGCTCAATTGGCAGAGCGACGGTCTCCAAAACCGTAGGTTGGGGGTTCGATTCCCTCCTGGCCTGCCATCTGAAACACAATGTATTAATTGAACAGGTGATAATTACATGGCAACTAGTGCTGAGTCTAAGAGCTCCACAATTGATATCATTAAGCTGTTGCTCGCATTATGCTTACTGATCGCTTCTATCGTAGTTTTTTACCAGTTTGAAGACTCTGTTTTATTCGGAGTGCTCGGCTTATTAGCTGTTGCTGGTGTGGGTGTTGCAATTGCAGCCACTACTACCCAAGGTAAAGGCTTGTTGTCTTTTATGGGTGCAGCAAGAACAGAAGTGCGCAAGATTGTTTGGCCTTCTCGTCAAGAAACCATGCAGACTACTCTTATGGTTTTCATTATCGTTGTTATTCTTTCGATTTTTCTTTGGTTCGTAGATATGCTGCTTGGTTGGGGTATTAAAGAACTCTTGGCCAGAGGTTAATAGTATGGCAATGCGATGGTATGTAGTCCACGCTTATTCAAATTTTGAAGCTCGCGTTAAAGAGTCTATTCAAGAACGTATAGAGCGTCTCGGTTTGCAAGAGCTTTTTGGTCGTATTTTGGTTCCTACGGAAGACGTAGTTGAAATGCGAGACGGGCAGAAGCGTAAAAGTACGCGTAAGTTTTTCCCAGGTTATGTTTTGGTTGAGATGGAAATGAACGATGATTCATGGCATCTAATCAAAGATACACCCAAAGTTTTAGGTTTTATCGGTGGTACCAGCGATAAGCCAGCACCCATAACTGAAAAAGAAGCGAATGCGATCATGCATCGTATAGAGGAGGGTGTTGATGCGCCTCGTCCTAAGGTTCTGTTTGAAGTTGGTGAAGTGGTGCGAGTTAAAGATGGGCCGTTTAATGACTTTAACGGTGTTGTCGAAGAGGCTAACTACGAGAAAAGTAAGTTGTTGGTTTCGGTACAGATTTTTGGACGTTCAACACCCGTTGAGCTCGAATTCTTTCAGGTTGAGAAGATCTGATTCTAATCATCTACTGGGGAGCCGAGAGGCGTAAGCACCCACTGGAGAAGTAATGGCTAAGAAAGTACAAGCATATATTAAGCTGCAGGTTCCTGCGGGTCAGGCAAACCCAAGCCCACCAGTTGGACCGGCGCTAGGTCAGCACGGTGTACAGATCATGGAGTTCTGTAAGGCATTTAATGCCGCAACACAGAACGTAGAGTCTGGATTGCCAATTCCTGTAGTTATCACAGTTTACAGTGATCGTAGTTTCACTTTTATCACGAAAACTCCGCCAGCAGCTGTTTTGATTCTTAAGGCGCTTGGTCTGAAGAGCGGTAGTGCGACGCCAAACAGTAAGAAGGTTGGCAAGATGAGTCGAGAGCAGGTAGAAGAAATTGTTAAGGTTAAAGAGCCTGATTTAACGGCTGCCGATATGGATGCAGCAGTTCGCACAATAGCTGGTACTGCTCGCAGTATGGGCATTGACGTGGAGGGTGTGTAAATGGCTAAGCTAACAAAGCGCCAAAAGTTGATTGCTGAGAAAATTAATACAGATACAGTTTATGGTGTGGTTGAAGGTTTTGATCTAATCAAAAGCCTCCCTCAGTCAAAGTTTGTTGAGAGTGTTGATGTCAGTGTGAATCTTGGTGTAGATCCACGTAAATCGGACCAAGTTGTGCGTGGCGCAACAGTATTGCCTAACGGGACTGGTAAAACCGTTCGCGTAGCTGTGTTCACACAGGGTGATAACGTTCAGGCGGCAAAAGATGCTGGTGCAGATATCGTAGGGTTTGACGACCTTGCTGATGAAGTTAAGAAAGGCAATATGGATTTCGATGTTGTAATCGCAAGTCCTGATGCAATGAGAATCGTTGGTCAGTTAGGTCAGATTTTAGGTCCCCGCGGTTTAATGCCTAACCCTAAGGTGGGTACGGTTACGCCGAATGTTGCAGAGGCTGTTAAAAATGCTAAGTCTGGACAGGTTCGTTACCGTACAGACCGAGCTGGTATTATCCACTGCCGCATTGGTAATGTTGAATTTGATTCAGCAAAGTTAGAAGAGAATCTTGAGTCGTTATTGGTTGCTTTGAATAAAGGCAAGCCTTCTTCAGCAAAGGGTACTTATCTAAAGAAGGTGTCAATTTCTACTACGATGGGTCCAGGTGTGGTTGTTGATCACACAAGCATCAAAGTTTAATTAAGAATTCGAGCGTCACTTCGGTGACGCTTAAATGCCCTCCGGGGTTGCCAGAAATGGCAAGATGTACTTTTAAGTATGTCGTCGAAGACCGTAGGTGTTGCAAATTTTGTGACTTAAAAGATCCATTATTGCCTGCGCAGATGACGTAAGCCAAGTCAGAAATGGTTTGGGGCACGTCACTATGATCATCTTGATGGTTAAGATGTTTGTTTAACGGTGGTTTGTGCACCGAACAGAGAGGAAGATGCTGTGGCATTAACTTTGGAAGACAAAAAGAAGATTGTCTCTGAGGTCGCTACGGTGGCTGCAGAAGCTCATTCTGCGGTAGCTGCTGAATATCGCGGCCTAACCGTTGATGAAATGACAGAAATGCGCGTTAAAGCGCGTGAGTCTGGAGTTTATCTGCG